>NZ_JACJON010000027.1 GCF_014695585.1 Microcoleus sp. FACHB-831
CAATCGCTGGCGGAGGCCATTTCAACTGCCTTCGAGCAAATTGACGAGCTAGATATGTACAACTGGTTTACTCATTGCTGCTATTGTTCCTCACCCACTTGAGAAACGCTATATACTAAATCAACACAAAAGGCAAAAGTAACTAATGTAGTTACTTTTGCCTTTTTAATTTAATCTTATGCAAGCTCTAGAGGAATTCAAGCTGCGCGGTAGCGAAGCGGTATTGCTCTTAGCAAATCGCCCCTTCTCGCCGAAGAGCTATACCTCTGATTGCTGCATCATACCCGCCGTCTTTTGCCGATCTAGCTTCAGGATCAGTACCCCCAGCGGAGGCAAACACAAATCAATCGAATAAGGACGATTATGTACAGACCACTCATCCGTCCACTTCCCGCCTAAATTCCCCATGTTACTGCCACCGTATTGACGCGAGTCGCTGTTAAACAACTCAGTATAGAATCCCGCTTCAGGCACGCCAATCCGATAATGGCTGTGAGGTTGAGGTGTGAAATTGCAAACCGTCACCACAAATTCATCGGAATCCTTCGACCGACGGATAAACGAACCCACACTATGGCGATTGTCGCTGCAATCAATCCACTCAAAACCTTGTTGAGCGAAATCCTGAGTATAAAGAGCTGGTTCGCTGCGATAAAGATGATTTAAATCTGTCATAAACCGCTTCAACTGTTGGTGCGGTTCGTACTCCAACAAATGCCACTCCAAATCGCCCCAGACATTCCACTCGCTCCACTGGCCAAACTCCATACTCATAAACAGAGTCTTTTTGCCTGGGTGCGCGAACATATAGGTAAACAGGCAACGCACATTTGCTAACTTCTGCCAAACATCCCCGGGCATCTTGCCGATCATATTACTCTTACCATGCACAATCTCATCGTGAGAAAGCGCCAGCATGAAGTTCTCGCTGTGGTTGTACCACATACTGAAAGTAATATTGTTCTGGTGGAACTGGCGGAACCAAGGGTCCATGCTGAAATAATCCAGCATATCGTGCATCCAACCCATGTTCCACTTCAAATTAAAGCCCAATCCCCCCACATAAGTAGGCCAAGACACCATCGGCCAAGATGTTGACTCTTCGGCAATCGAGAGCGTACCAGGATAATAGCTAAAAATTGCATGATTTACCTGGCGCAGGAAATCAGCTGCTTCAATGTTTTCTCGTCCCCCGTATTGGTTGGGTAGCCATTCTCCAGGCTTGCGGCAATAGTCCAAGTAAAGCATCGAAGCAACAGCATCCACCCGGATACCATCAATATGGTACTTGTCAAACCAAAACAGGGCATTCGCTACCAGGAAGTTACGCACCTCATGGCGGCTGTAGTTAAACACCAGAGTTCCCCACTCCTGATGTTCGCCTTTGCGAGGGTCAGCGTGTTCGTATAGGTGCGTACCATCGAAATATGCTAGACCGTGACCATCCTTGGGAAAGTGACCCGGTACCCAGTCAACTATTACGCCAATACCATTTTTGTGGCATTGGTCAACGAAATACATAAAGTCTTCAGGAGTGCCATACCGAGATGTGGGAGCGTAGTACCCTGTCACCTGATACCCCCAAGAGCCATCAAAGGGATGCTCTGCTATCGGTAGCATTTCGATGTGGGTATACCCCAAATCTTTGACATAGGGAATCAGTCGCTCCGCAAGTTCGCGATAGGTGAGGAAACGCGCTCCTGGCTTTAGTTCCGAAACGGGGACAACTGGCTCAAGTTCTCCATTTGGCTTCTTTGCTGGTTCAGCTGAGGAGGCATGAAGCCATGAACCCAAGTGAACTTCATAAATAGAAATTGGCTGAGTTAGAGCATCGGTGTGACGCCGCTGCTCCATCCAGTCGCTATCGTTCCAAGTGTAAGAATCTAAGTCAGTAACGATGGAAGCTGTTTTAGGCCGGACTTCCTGCTGGAAACCGTAAGGGTCAGATTTTTCGTAGGGGTGGCCGTCTTGGTTTTTGATTTCATACTTGTAATGTTCCCCCATGCCCAAATCAGGAACAAACAGTTCCCAAACGCCGCTACCACCTTTACGCATTTGATGTTTGCGTCCATCCCAAAGGTTGAAATCGCCGATAACTGATACATTGCGGGCGCTAGGTGCCCAGACAGCAAAGTAGACCCCTTGTACGCCATCTACTACCATCAGGTGGGCGCCAAGTTTTTCGTAAATGCGGTGATGATTGCCTTCGGCAAATAGATGAATGTCAAAATCTGTCAGCTTGGGAGAGCGGAAGGCATAGGGATCGTAGATTACACGCTCGCGTTCCCCTTCTTTGATCCGTATCTGGTAGTTTGCCAGTTCTGGCGTGTCAATTGTGCATTCAAAGAAGTGCGGATGATGCACTGCTTGCATAGGATATTCTTTGCGTTCTTCTGGACGCACTACCCACGCGGCATCAGCATTTGGAAGATAGGCCCGCACCGCCCAGGTTGTCTTGCCATTCTGCTCAATGGGATGGGAACCGAGTATTTCAAACGGGTCGTGATGCTGATTCCAAACAATCCGGTCAATCTGTTCAGGGGCAATTGTCATGGACATAAACCTACCTATCTTAAAGGTCGTTACCGATCGGTTTTGTTTGCGCGAAACCTCCCAACCTTACCCCTTCGTTATCACCAAAGGAGAAAAAGCTAGGTTCACAGCGCTTTATATGTTCTAGTTTCCGGAAACATAGACGAGTATATTCACGGTTTATCAGGTGTTACGCTGAAAGGCTGTAGTAGTTCAGCCTTACTCCCGCCTTTACACATAAGGGAGTTGCTTTACAACACATATTCTCTGAACCTTCCTTGAAACAAGTAGAGCTGGGTAAGCTTGGCGCGGGCAGCAAATATTGCTAGTTGACGACAACACCAAACGCAGATATCTACAAAATGGCGGGGATTAGTTTTGTTGGCGCGAAACCACGCCGCTTCCCCAAGCCTGCTGCTATCAAACCAGGAATTGCAGCAAAATGTAAATAAATATGTACTTTACCCTAGCAAATCATGGCAATAGTCTCAAATCATCAGTAAGCAGAAGCATATTTTGCTCACAATGGCAGGCCGATCGTCCGCAGCAGCTGCCGCACGCGGAGCAGGAAAATTAAGTGCCTCACTTCGGGATCGATGGGCGGTGCGTTTGGACTGGTTTGCAGCTGGGCTTGCAGTTGGGCGTACTCGGCTGCGGTCATGGGCTTGCCGTCGATGGGCGATCGCGCCCCAGTGATAATCTCCGTCCGCAGCACCTCTTCGGGCACATCATCGGGTGGGGGCAACGACAATGCAGGCATCGCCCCCACTGTAAGACTCATTAATACACTTAGCCCAAGCCATACAGTCTTCATATGAAACCTTGATGAAGAGAAGTAATTGCCTATTAACCGATGGCTCTTTTTCTGACTCATAACTTATCTAGTCCAGGCGGGGGGGGTTCGCCACAAATTTTATGAATCTCAACTATGCGCTCAAATAGCCAGGGATAGCCTTGACGGTATTCGGGAATTAGCGCTAAGGGACTTAGGAGGGCGGCGGCGGCAATGTCTGCAACGCTGGGGCAATCGCCCACCAGATACTCCCTCAAATGCCACTTACTCGACAGCACATCAAGCGCGATCGCCATCCTACTTTGTGCCAGTTCCACTGTCTCTCTAGTGATGCCGTACTGACGGCGCACCACATTGATTACCATCTGGCTCATCAGCGAAGAATCTATTTGCTTCCCCGCACCAGCCCGAAAGTCATAATAAATAAACCTAGTTGCTGTACCAATGCTTTCATCCAACCAATCTTCCAGCATCCAGGCTTCTTTTTGCTGTCGCTCGTCCGGCAACAACAGTGAGGGGGAGGGACAATAACCTTCCAGAAATTTGAATATCTGCGTCGAGTCTGCGATCGCCTCCGGCTGGCCCTCCACTTGGGGCAACAGGACGGGCAGCGTTGTCAAACCCGTTAGAGGCTTTAGCTTCAGGATGTGAAGCCCCGGCGTTAAATTTTCTACTTGATAGTTAATCTTTTTGTAGCCTAGAGCCAGCCTTGCTTTTCGACAATAGTGCGACGTACTAAATTGCAGTAAAAGCATCCTACTCTTGACACTTGTGTTAAAAGAGCTAGTTCAATATTTTAGCTCTTCGTTTTTCTATGGTCTTTTTTATGTCTAAATCCCGCCTCTATGAGAAGGCGGGATTTTTACTAAACCTGATGGTAGAGGTCGTTTTTAGTATCTGTCACCCAACATGCACGCTTTCCCCTAACGGCTAACCTTACAGGTATAGCCAGAATCAAGCGCGTTATTTTTATATAAAGCGGATCTACTGAGGAGCGATGGCACGCTTGCTTACTTGCTGGGAGTGGGAGACGCAGCGGGTGGTTTAGCGGGCGATTCGCCGGGGCTTGCGCCGGGGCTTGCGCCGGGACTTGGGCTAGTGCTTGAGTTATCACCGCAAGCTCCCAAGAAAAGGGTGCTCATGCCGAGTACGAGAGCCAAACTAATTACTTTTTTGTTCATACACTCCTTTTTTCCGGATGGCGGTAAAAGAGATTTGCCGCTATTAAATCGAGATTCTGTATTTGTAGCATACCTGACGCCTTTTAATCGCATATCTACAATATGAGTTTGCCACTGCCCCTCAATTGCGTCCCCCAAGAGCCGCTAGTATAAAAATTTATAGCGCTTGCGATCGCAGCGAAGTTATGCATATGGAGTGACTTAGAATACAACTTAACAACTGGCTGTAGAGCTAAATTAAAAAGGCTTACCGACCAGTAAAGTGTTTAGAATGACTTAACCAGAGGAATCATTGCGCCTACCTATAATTTGAATGAACGCTACTTAAAGTCTTATTTAAGGAAGGCATGGTGATGTTTAAAGAGGGGGGTATGTTGGGGGGACTCTCCTCAGCCAAACAAATAATTGCTCGAACCAGCCAAATATTCCCAGCCCGTATTCAGCATCCCCAAAAAAATTGGACACCGATCCAAAAAATAATCGATCGCATCCGCAATTCCTTGGAGTTAAACGTTGTACTTCAAACTGCGGTAGACGAAATTGGTATGATGCTGCACTTGGATCGCTGCTGTTTCTTTTGGTATTTCGAGGATACACAACGGATCATGGTGGTAGTAGAGAGCATTCAAGGCGCTCAAACAGAGTCTCTTGTAGGTTACTACCCGTTAGAAACATTTGGCACAGCTTCAATGGCGATCGCTGCGGGTGAATTAATTATCAACAGCAAAACTGCCAGAGTTAATCGAGCATCAGCCAGTTTGATCGCTCGACTGCAAGCGCTGCTAAATCGCAAAAATAGTATACAAGACAAGCATAGTCAGACTGCTACAGCAATACTGGGGGCGGCGTTTAATTTATTAGTTCCTGTCAAAGGTTCCCAAGGTTCGATAGGATTTATTGCCTGTCTTGCACAAAAGCCCCGCTTTTGGTCTAAAGCAGAAGTTGACGTTGTAGTGGCGATCGCGCACCATCTGGAGACTTCCATTACTAACGCCCAACTTTATGCAGATACCCAGAAACAAGCTCAAAGAGAAAAACTGGTAAATCAGATTACACGTCTTACCCGCCAGAGTTTTGACCTAGAAAAGATTTTAACCTCATCCATTAAAGCCCTGATGACAGCAATGGATGCAGATCGGTGTCTAGTTCATCTCGTGGACAACGAAGGCGACACCCATGAAGATTGGCACAATAGCAATCCCGCACCTTTGCTTGCAGGAGACGAGAAGAGTGTCAACAGAGGACAGGGGGATATTCCTCAATCTAAAATCCAAAATCCGAAATCTAAAATCGAACCATCCCCCTTGCCCCAAATTACCTCCTTTGGTGTCACAAGGCGACCCAAACATCTCTATGAAGTTTGCCGCGAACCTTTTCCCCCTACCATCGACGGCTTTGATACGCACGGGCCAATAACCCAATGGGTGATACAGCACCGAAAGCGGGTGCTGATCTCAGATATCACCCTTGATGAACGAATCGGACAGGACAATGAAGAATACCAAAATGCTCAAATTAAATCTTCGCTAGTTGTACCAGTCCAAGCCAACGGGACGCTGCATGCGATTCTCTATCTCAATCAGTGTTCTCACATCAGGTACTGGTCGAAAAACGATCAGAAACTAGCCCAATCCGTTGCTGACTGTCTGGCCATTTCTATTCAACAAGCCAATCTGTACGCTCAAACCCAGCTTGCAGCCGCTCAAAGCGCCGCCCAAGCCCAGCAACTGACCCAGACGTTACAAGAACTACGCCTAACGCAGAGCTTGGTCATTCAAAGTGAAAAGATGTCGAGCTTGGGCCGGATCGTGGCTGGTGTTGCCCATGAAATTAACAATCCGGTTAACTTTATCTACGGCAACATTCCCTATGTGGAGAAGTATGTTGAGGACTTGTTGCGGTTGATAAAAGCCTATCAGGAACTCTACCCCGAACCAGTTGCCTCCTTAGAGGAAATGGCGCAGGAATTAGAGCTAGATTTCTTAATGAGAGATCTACCCCAGATTTTAAAATCAATGCAGGCGGGGGCGGGTCGAATCCACGAAATTGTTAAATCTTTGCAAAATTTTTCCAGCCACAATCAAGCAGCGCTGAAATTAGCGGACATTCATGCAGGGCTAGAAAGTGCGATGGCTCTAGCGTACAACCAGAAAAACGGCGAAATAAAGTTTGTGCGGGAATTTGGAGAATTGCCAAAGGTAGAATGTTACCCAAAGCAAATCAATCAGGTGTTTCTGAGTCTGCTGAACAATGCCATCGAAGCAGTCATGCAGTCGCAATCGTCGGACAAAACGATTACCCTGAAAACTGAATTAGTACAACTTGAACAAATAGGCGATCTTTGGGTGCGTCTGGCGATCGCAGACAATGGGCCTGGGATCTCTCTTGAAATTCAACCCAAAATTTTCGATCCGTTTTTCACTACCAAAGACGTTGGCGGGGGTAGAGGATTGGGGTTGGCCGTAAGTTATCAAATCGTCGTAAACCAACACCAGGGGCATTTACGCTGTTACTCGGAACTGGGTAAAGGTGCAGAATTTGTTATTGAAATTCCTGTTAAGCACCCCAAAGGCGTTGACTTCCAAGAATCGCACTTCTCGAAGAGTGACCAGCCCGGGCTTAATCGTCACAGCCCGGACTATAGACTATAGACTATGGACAATCTAAAGTTTTAAATCTGAAGTCTAGAGGCTTATGTCTGTCAGCCCCCACTCAGTTGATTCTACTCGACGGCTCCGGTCTAGAAGACCAGCTGTTTCATCACAGCAAAGCACAAGGAAGGTGATGCCAAAGCCTCCACTAACGGGCTTACCATCTAGAGCAGCCACTCACCAGAGGGTGGAAAAGTTGCCGGATGTAAATCAAAACCCCCTCTGGTTGCGATCGCTGCTGTTTCTACAGCGCAGCTCAAGCGTTGTCACTTTCTGCCTTATTGGTACAACCCTTGCCGTTTACGCTTGGACCGTCTACACCCAGCAGTTGTGGAGTCGCGAGTACCGCAAGCTCGAAAACTTGCAACGCGAAGAACGTCAGCTGACAGGCGCCAATGAAGTAATGAAAAACCAACTGGCTCAACAAGCAGAAAGTACTGGGACAGGTTTGGTTCCGCCAAACCCGGCTAACACGCTCTTTCTCCCACCAGCGCCCCAACGCTCTGTTGCAGCTACACCAAATAACGCTAACTCCGATCCGAAGCCAGCGCCCAAAATGCCACTGGGGTATTAGATGAAGTCAAAAGTCAAAAGCCAAAAGTCCAAATTAAGAGTCGCAGAACCAGAAAGAGAAAAACCCGCAGAAGGAGAAAGAGCAAAACCCCAAAAATCCTCTCTTTTGCCTTTTGCCTTTTACCTTTTGCCTTCCTTTCGCCTGTTCGTCGTTTGGGGGGTAATGATGGCGGGGTGTGTGGGGCTAGGTGTGAATTTGTACAAGCTACAAATTGTGCAGTCACCAACCCTACTACAAAAAGCGCGGCAGCAGCAGATGGTCTACCTGCGCCCCTTCCTCCCTCGCCGCGAGATTGTTGACCGCACGGGAAATGTTTTAGCGACTGACCGACCCGTGTTTATGCTGTACGCGCACCCCAAGTTATTTAAAGATTCCAAGGAAGAGGTCGCCTCCAAGCTGGCTCCGCTTTTAAGTACCACGCCTGACGAGCTGGTAAAGCAGTTTAATAAGGGTAAAAGCGGACTGAGAATTTCTTATGCCCTAGCAGAAGATGTACGCGATCGCATTTCTAAGCTGCATATCGATGGCCTAGAGATGATTCAACATTACTCGCGTCTCTACCCCCAACAAGAACTAGCGGCTGATGTCGTTGGCTATGTCAATATTGACCATCGCGGTCAAGCGGGTGTGGAATATAGCCAAGAAAATTTACTCGAACGCAGCGTCCGTACTATCCGACTCAGCCGATCTGGGAACGGGGCGTTGATGCCCGATCTGATGCCAGAAGGATTTCTCCACTTTGATGACCTGCGCCTGCAACTAACAATTGACAGCCGCGTGCAACGAGCCGCACGCTTTGCCCTCAAGCAACAGATGCAGCTTTATCGTGCCAAGCGCGGTACTGTCATCATCATGGATGCGCGGGACGGTTCCCTATTAGCGTTAGTTTCTGAGCCAACTTACAACCCGAATGAATACTTCAAGTCTGATGTGGCTCTATTTAAAAATTGGGCGCTATCAGATCTTTATGAACCAGGTTCTACATTTAAGCCGCTCAATGTAGCGATCGCTCTAGAAGCTGGAGCCATCACACCTGATACCAAATTCTATGACGGCGGACAAATCACCATAGCTGGATGGCCGATCAAAAACGCCGAGGGTGGCGGCAGAGGTTCTCTAAGTATTGCGGAGATTCTCCAATACTCCAGCAACATCGGTATGGTGCACATCATCCAAAAAATGAAACCCAGCGTTTACTACGGCTGGCTAGAACGCCTTGGACTCGGCCAAACGGCTAGAATTGACCTGCCCTTTGAATCAGCAGGGCAGATGAAGAGCCAAGAGCAATTTACTAGATCTGTCATTGAACCCGCAACTACTGCATTTGGTCAGGGATTCTCTCTCACGCCTATCCAATTGGTGCAGATGCACGCTGCTCTCGCCAATGGCGGCAAACTTGTTACACCCCATGTAATCCGAGGACTATTCGATTCTCAAGGACAGGTTTACTGGCAACCCCGCCTCCCGACTCCGCGCCCCATCTTTTCACCGAAAACTACGCAGCAAGTGTTAGAAATGATGGAAACTGTCGTCACTAAAGGCACTGGGAAAACCGCACAAATCCCAGGTTATAGAATTGCTGGGAAAACTGGCACTGCTCAAAAAGCTAGTGCCAGAGGCGGCTACCACAACACTGCTTTGATCACCAGCTTCGTTGGCATTTTACCTGTTGAATCTCCCCGCTATGTAGTTCTAGCTGTAGTAGATGAACCTCAAGGGGCAGAAGTCTTTGGTTCTACGGTAGCGGCTCCCATTGTTAAGTCTGTAATGGAGGCGATTATTACTATTGAGCGCATCCCGCCTTCTACTTCTGCTAAGACTGAAAAAGGCAACAATTAGTTGTGTATTGAGAGTTAGGAATAAGGTGGCGATCGCACAATAAATTGTATAAGATTATACTCCTACGCTGAGCAGCCTGGGAGTATAATCTTATAATCGAAATCTATGTCAAAGAAATATTTTGTGCTAGTTCTTCCTCATCGAAATCATCATAGCAAAAAAATTGGTTAAAGTCTAGAACCTAAAAAAAATGTGCGTCAAAATGCTAATTTTGCTTGAATGAGACAATAGATTTTAAACAACACCCCTAGTTTCACTTTTCTGGATTTGTTGTAAAAGCTGTTCGTTGGTTTTCGCGGCTGGAAGACAAGCTATACCCTTGCAGACTAATCCTACCGCGTCTAGTGGAAGATCCGACTGCACGGAAAATACAGCGGTGGGGTGGTACTGGGGAATTAAAGAAACAAGCTGCTCAGAACTAGAGCGAATTAAAGTAGAGTTAAGATACCAATCTAAGGCAGCAAAAAGACTGGGACAAGCTTGAGGCGATCGCTCCATGACACTGCTAAAAGCTTGTAACGCTCGCTCAGCACGATCGAGATATGCTAGATTTTCGGTGAGCAGAGCGAGACGAACTAAATTAGCGATCGCCACCCCATTAGCTGAAGGCGTAGCATTATCAACATAGCTGCGTTCTCTTACCAACAACTCGCGATCGCTATCGCCAGCAGTATTATAATATCCCCCAGAATCTGCACTCCACAGTAACTCATCGAATTCCTTTTGTAGAGCGATCGCGTTATCTTTCCACTTAGTCTGTTCTGGAGAGCAATACTGTAAATCTAGTAGCGCTTTAACGAACAAAGCATAATCTTCTGATTGCGCCAAAACGGCGGGTTTACCATCATAATTTAGACGATGGAAGCGTCCCGCCACAAACTGATTATCTAAAATAAAATTAGCTGCTTTTACGGCTAACTCCAGATAACTAGGTTGCTTAAATACTGCATAAGCTCTGGCTAAACCTGAAATCATCAAGCTATTCCATGCCACAATCATCTTAGTATCAGTAACAGGCGGAATCCGACCAGGCCAGTTAACAGCTTTAGCCTCTTGATTATTCCGCGCTGGTGGGAAAGTTTCTAAGGATTCAGCTGTAGCACCATAGCGAACTTGAAAAAGTTTTTGCAGTGCAGTTTCCAATGTTCCGCTTAATTGTCCTGGATTGCGACGCTGTAAAACATTTTTTCCTTCAAAATTCCCCCCTGTAGTAACAGTAAACTGCTCTTTAAGTTCACCTAACTCCTCAGAAGTGAGAATTTGTTCTAGTTCTTGGTAACTCCATACATAGAATGCGCCTTCCTCTGGTTCCACCTCAGTCGGTGTGGTAAAATTATCAGCATCTTGGGCAGCGTAGAAATAACCTTCAGGCGCCGTCATTTCGCGCTTCAACCATTGAACAGTAACTGCGATCGCTCTTTCAAAAGCAGGTTCTTGTACTCCAGCACTCCATAGATTAGCCAGATATTCAACAATCTGGCCGTTATCGTAGAGCATCTTTTCAAAGTGGGGAACAGTCCAATTTTGATCTACAGTGTAGCGGTGAAAACCGCCGCCAACATGGTCATAAATTCCCCCCAACGCCATATCCAAACCGCGCTTATTACAAGCTTGATTTGGGTCATGCTGCAATTGAAAATTAAAGCGAATTGCCCTTAGCGCCAAGCTGGCATAAGGTATCATTGGAAAACGGGTGTCGTAATCGGCAGAAGCGATAATACTCGTGCTGCTTTCTAAGCCGCGTGAGAGCAAAGTGTTATTTAAAACTTGAGTAGCGCCGCCTTCAAGAATAGCCGCTTGCTGAAGATAACCCAGAAGTTCTTCTTTAAGCGATCGCACCTTATTTTTTTCAGTATCGTAGTAGCGGCGAATTCCTTGCAGCACTTGTAAAAATCCGGGACGACCGTACTTTGGGTCTACAGGAAAATACGTGCCGCCGTAAAATGGCACTAAATCATCAGGCGAGAGGAAAACATTTAGAGGCCAACCGCCGCTACCTGTAAGCATCTGCAAAGCTTGCATATAAATGCTATCGAGGTCTGGACGTTCTTCGCGATCTATTTTAATAGGAAGAAAATTGGCATTCATGTACTGCGCGATCGCAGTATCTGAAAACGCCTCTCCTTCCATGACCGTACACCAGTGACAGCTTGAGTAGCCAATAGAGAGGAAAATTGGTTTATTCTCCGCCTTTGCCTTTGCGAGTGCTTCGTCAGACCAAGGCCACCAGTCTATCGGATTGTCAGCGTGTTTGCGGAGGTAAAGGCTTTGGGATTGGGCTAGGCGATTAGTCATAATATAGTACAAGGCGTTGAGTTGCTAGTTGTTGTGTTGGTGCGTTGATATTTCTATCAATCTCCCAACTACTACTGACTTACCAATTACCAATTAAATCTCAGAGGTTTTCAACCAACTAGAGGAAGACTCTTCGTGCTTATCATCTTGGGGAATAGAGTTGGCTTTCGCGCTGCTTGCCAAACGCATATCTGTGCTGGTTAAGCAGCAGCCTATCTGTAACCACTTACCTAGAGTAACAAGGCGTATATGAATCCCGGAGCGGGGATTGAAATAATTTTAAGGGCATATTAACCCACTGAGCGATCGCTCTACCAAAATTTACCGTCAAAATGTCACACTCACGCAGCAATACGGGAGAAAGGCTCGCTTTACTGCCAGCAATTAATAAAGAATTTTATACAGCCAACTCACTATTGGCGTTGAGTGTTGCCGCAAGGGTAATTCTACCTCTTTAGGAGTAGCAGTTGGCGAACTCATCGCCGCAAGACAGTTGAGTAAAAGCGTGATTGTGGCGGCTTGCAGAAGTTTTTCCAGCATTGGAGACACCCCAAACTCTAGTCTTCATTTCTAAAGTACGATTGTTTTGCTGTATTGCACTTCATCTAGTTGACTCACCCATTCAGGTGATTTTGATAAATACAGCCGGACAGACCCGCGATCGCGCTGTATGCGATTTTCCAACGCGCAAATGCCACATTTTTCCTTAACTGTGCCAGAAATCCCTTTGCCACAAATGCTTTCGCAAGAGATAAAATAATCATAACTGTAGTTTTTCCGATAAATCTCCTGAATAAAATTCTTATTTATTGTCAAGAGCGCGGGTAATATAAAATATTACTGTTGGCAGATGTATTATTGCAAAACCAAGTTAATATAACAATTATAAATCAGGTGTGAGAATCTTATTCTTTCTTTTCTGCGCGTTAGGAAGCGACGAAAAGAGCGTAAGAGACAGTTTAAAAATGATTTAGGATTGCTATCGTTTATTGGTAATTAGGGGCAACCGAAGAGCTGCGTATAAAGCCATACATTTTCGCGATCGCGCTTTTATTTATTCGTGCATTTCGTAGTAAATAAATACAAGTAATACTTTGTTTTAATATTGTATGCTGTGGCAGAGAAAACGCTAGCGTATTTAAGATTTATTTTAGTAGTTAAATTAATCTTAAATATCAATTAATTAGTTAACAATTAGCTTTAAATACGAGTATTTTAAGTTAAAAACCAGTAGGAATTAGAAATAATTGCACTTATTCAGAGTTGAAGAAAAGAAAGATAGAAGATGCGATCGCATACTACTACCTAGAGTTCCTCGCTCCTCTTGTGGCGTTTTTGTAGTACAACCGTCTCGCCTGTAGGGTTCAAACTGTTACGAGCAACAATCGCTACAATCTAAGAAAAATCACCAAGAACAAGCAGGCTCCATGATACCTACCGTTATTGAACAATCAGGTCGCGGCGAACGCGCATTTGATATCTACTCCCGGCTGCTGCGGGAGCGTATCGTCTTCCTGGGACAACAGGTTGATTCCGACCTGGCTAACTTAATCGTGGCTCAACTGCTGTTTCTAGAAGCCGAAGACCCCGAAAAAGACATCTACGTCTACATCAACTCCCCCGGTGGTTCCGTCACGGCAGGCATGGGCATCTTTGATACCATGAACCAAGTCCGCCCGGATGTCTGCACTATTTGCGTGGGACTAGCAGCCAGTATGGGAGCCTTCCTGTT
Organism: Microcoleus sp. FACHB-831; assembly: GCF_014695585.1. Taxonomy (NCBI): domain Bacteria; kingdom Bacillati; phylum Cyanobacteriota; class Cyanophyceae; order Oscillatoriales; family Microcoleaceae; genus Microcoleus; species Microcoleus sp. FACHB-831. The sequence goes on from NZ_JACJON010000027.1 coordinate 13,598, forward strand.
GAGTGCTGGAACCAAAGGCAAGCGCATGAGCCTGCCCCACTCCCGGATCATGATTCACCAGCCGCTAGGTGGCGCACAGGGACAAGCAACAGATATTGAGATTCAGGCTAAGGAAATCCTCTACCACAAAAGCCGCTTAAACCACTTACTGGCCGAACATACAGGTCAGCCGTTAGAGCGGATCGAGCAGGATACCGAGCGCGACTTCTTCATGTCGGCAGAAGAATCAAAAAATTACGGTCTGATTGACCAAGTAATTGACCGCCGTCCTTCTGCTACCAGTCCAGCCGCGGGGCTCGTCGGCTAAAGGATTTGCGATTTTAGATTCTGGATTGTAAATCTAAAATCCATAGCGATTCTCAATTCGCTGAGATAGATCGGTAGGGGCGCAAAACTTTGCGCCCTTACATTCAAGAGAATGAATGCGAGTGAGAACCGCTATAAAATCTAAATTTACTCAACAGGCGATGGCTGGGATCTTAAATAATCGAGGAATTCCCGCAATTGTTGGTCGTTGAGTAAAGAGCGCCCCCGCTTGCCATAGGTTCGGATCAAATAATCGCGTCCTTGCTCGTCAGTCCACTTCAATCGCTTGATTTCGACTGTGGTTTTAGCAATAAGGTCAGAAAAGTCATCAGGTGGGCTGTTCGAGGACGCTGGGGTAGCGCTGGCCTGAGATTTTTCGCTCTTGCTAGATTTAGACGTTGACTTGGCTTCGCTTGCTCCTTTGTCGGTTCGCGACGATTTAGGTTCGCTAACGGGAGGCTTTGGCGCTACAGGCGTAGGTGATTCAAAATCCGTCTCGTCTTCACTCAGAGGTAACTCATCGGCAAAAGGGATATCGCTGGCGTCCCAAGAAACTGGTGGCGCGGGAGGGTCAAGTTCCGGATGTTTTACCTCTGGAAAAGGTATCAATACATCATCATTACTTGAACTTAAACTTTCTGTAAAAATAGAATTCTGGCTTGCCTGCGGAAGCTTTTCGGGCGAAAACGTCGGTTGAGGTATGTGAATGGGGGCTTGATGGACGGACGCAAGAGGGACAGGCGGCGACGCGATCGCAGACTCAGCAGCAACGGTGGCTGTTGTGGAATGAATCCCTAAAACTGCCAAAGCGCGGCTTCTTGCCTGGTCTTCCGCCATCTCAACCGTTTCTGCCGCTGCTAGACCTGTAGCCAGGGTTACACCCTCAACCACAACGAGCGATCGCACCACGTAATTAGCGCGATCGATAGTCACTAACTCACTAATCAGACTGCCTTTAGGATAACGAACTCGGAATTGATTAAACATAATCTTCCCACCCCTAAACGAGCGTAGGATTTTGGGCTGCACATCAACGTTAAGTATAAACGCAGTTTTTTAAAACTGATTTTCAAGAGCGCACGCCCAGAATCTAAAATGATTACAGGCTGTTCTTAAGCTACTGCTCTCTTCCCTACCGATGTGGGCATTCGGCACAAGCAGCTATTTCCCATCTGTACAAGGCAATTACTCTGCTGGTGCTTCTCGTGACAGACACCGTGTAGGGGGTTTGTCGTTGGCTTGCTACGAAAAATCTTTCCGGTTTTGCCAACTAACCACCGAACACACAAAGCATCGGGCAACGGTCGATCCACATCCCCAGTTGTATCCTTAGTTTCCATTAACAAAGGGGGATGTTGGGGGTTTCTCGCCAACAAAACTAGCCCCGACGCGGCTGCCACAAGCAAATATCCCAACAGGATTGTGGCATAAATCACACTTGAGATGTTGGGGGGTTCCCGCCAACAAAACTAAGATGATGTGCCGCTTGAGCAGGGAAACACTTGTGCATGAAACCCCAGCCGCCTGAGTCAGAATCAAGGAACGTTGTGGGTTGCTTCGCGGGTGCGCGTTTAGAGGCAAGCGGTATGGGGAATAGGGCATCCCCGGACAAGATCCAGGGAAAGAGATGAACAGCAAATAGGCAATAGCCAACAACCAACAGGGAACAGGATAAAGGATCGAGGATGAATGATGAAGGATGAAACGTTCGCTATAAGAATTCAACAGGCATCAAAAGCGAGATAGGACACAAGCGACAGGGGAGACACGCCCGCGTCAGAGACATACTCCCTTAAACCAAAGCTGACGGGGCAATTGCTGACTCCTGATACCTACAGTTTGTTAATTCTGACTCGCTGCAAATGCTGACAGATGAACTCCCAGAACGTTTCATACTTTATGTTGTGCTACGCACCGCTTAACACGCACTTCGTACTTTATAGAGCCAATAGTCTCTTATCCGTCCCTAGCATGGGGCCATGGCTGGAACCAAAAAACCCGATTCAGATAAACAGGATTATCCCCAGGGCGGAGGCCAAGCAAGCTGCATGGAATTTTCAATCGCTACACTACTTTCTAATTTCACTGATGACAAATTAGTTGCTCCCAAAGTTTTGGAAAAGAAACTGGGTTGCCAAAATGATGAGGATCTAGAGAAACTACAGATTGCTTTGGATGCGCTGGAAAAAGTTGGCATTTTGGTCAAAGAGAAAGGCAGATATCGGCGCATATACGAAGAAGATGTCGTAGAAGCAAAACTGCGCTGCTCAAGTAAAGGATTTTGCTTTGCTATTCAAGATGTCGAAGGAGCTGAGGATATTTACGTGCGGGAGAGCCATCTAAGTACGGCTTGGAATGGCGATCGCGTTCTTGTTAAGGTTCTAAAAGAAGGCAGTCGCCGCCGCTCTCCAGAAGGAGAAGTACGACTAATCTTGGAACGAGCCAATCCCTCAGTCTTAGCGCGGGTTAAGCAATCAGAAACAGGTTTCCAAGCAGTTCCCCTAGACGATCGCCTGCTATTTGAACTTGCCCTTCAATCAAATGGCATCAACCTAGAAAATGCCATCGATCACCTCGTCCACGTCGAAGTACTGCGCTACCCTTTAGCGGCGCGACCCCCCCTTGGCCGAGTAGCTCGCGTTCTTGGCAGCGATGCAGAAGCAGCCGCTGATACCGATATCGTCTGTTGCAAGCACGACCTGCGCCGGGTTTTTTCCAAAGAGGTTCTGGAAGCAGCTCTTGCATTACCCAAAGAAATAGGGAAAAAAGAACTGAAAAAACGGTTGGATCTGCGAAGTCTGCTAACCCTCAGTTTCTCTTTTTCAGAACTGACCGATGGTGCAGAACAACAAACTGGCGACGCAGAACAACAAACTGGCGACGAAGACGCTGAAGCCAATTCTTCCCAATTTCCAACCATAGAGAATGCGATTACTCTGGAAAAAACAGAGGACGGACAGTGGCGCTTAGGCATTCACATTGCTGATGTGGCTCACTACATTGAGCAAGACGAACCCCTAGACTATGAAGCCAGAAAGCGCGGCATCGCCGTATATCTGGGAGACATGGTGCTGCCCCTTCTGCCTAATGCTGCGGTCGAACGCTGCTCTCTGGTTCCTGGGAAGGATCGTTTAGCAATAAGCGTGCTGCTGACCCTAAATGAGACTGGTGAGGTTGTAGAGTTTGAGATTGCACCTACAGTCATCAACATTGACAGCACCCTAAGTTACCAGCAAGCTGCTGCAATTCTGGATCGTCATCAAGAGGTTGAGCCGCCCGTCTTTGAGATGCTCAACCAGTTGTTTTTGGTGCTGTGTCCAACAGTAAAAATTCAGAGGCTTTCGCGGGGTGCTTTTGAACTAAATCTGTTGGAGACTAACTTCAGCTACCCAGATGAAGGCAGGCTCGGAGCAATATTCATCTCGCAGTCTCTACCGCTGAGTTCCCTGCTGGCGGAGTTAGCTATTTTGGCAAATCAAGCAGTGGCGTCTCATTTGCAAGCGCTGCCCATTCCTGGAATTTACTGCATTCAATCGGCACCAGACCCAGTTGAAATCCAGGATTTAATAAAATTGGCCAGCAATCTGGGGCTAGATTTCCAACTGGAGCAAGAAGATGAGGTTCGACCCTCGGACTTCAAACGCTTTACTGACATGTTGGTTAAATCGCCTTCGCCGCGAGTTCTGAATTATTTGTTGAAGTCTACCCTGACGCTTCCAGGCTACAGCACAACACCTGGCCCTCACTTTGGTCTGGCTTATGTTGGTTACACCCACTGTGTCTCGCCGTTGAGACGCTATGCCGACTTGCTGGTGCAACGGGTTCTGCACGAGCTGTTTGAAAAAGGGCGCGATCGCCGCACTACGAGAGCTAAAGAAAGCGTCAATCTCCGTCACAGTAGCTGTCATGGCAAAATTAACTGGAACGTTTTGCCGCCAGATGTCCAGGAAGAGCTAGAAACTCAACTTTCTTCTGCAATTTCTCATCTCAACGATCGCGAAAAGCTTACCGCTGATGCCGAAGCCGATCTAGAGGGTCTAAAGAAAGCGGAACTAATGAAGGAGCGTACTGGCGAGGTATTCTCTGGACTGATAACGGGCGTGCAGTCCTACGGTTTCTTTGTGGAAATTGAAGACTTGCTGGTTGAGGGCCTCGTACACGTCAGTTCTCTCAAAGATGACTGGTATGAGTTCCGCTCAAGGCACAGTTGCCTGGTGGGGCGCAAAAACCGCACAGCCTATCGACTAGGCGATCGCGTAGAAGTCCAAGTCAAGAGCGTCGATTACTACCGCCAGCAAATTGATCTTGTTACCGTCAGCGGCGGTAGCCAAGCCAGTAACGAGGATATGGACGACTAGAAACTGGGGGATTCGATCTTCCCCTGGGGGTGATTAGGGGTAATGGGGAACTCGATCTTCCCCTCAAAAAATTAGGAGCATAGGGAATGAGGAATGAAAATATAAACTCAAAATTCAAAACGTGCTAGGCACGGCTAGGCTAACAAAACCTTAGCGGAGCGTCTCCGCCTCCGCTCAAAACTATCTTCCTCAACTCCCACTACTTAATGACAAAACCTCTTATCTTAGGCGTCACTGGCGCTTCCGGCTTAATTTATGCCGTGCGTGCATTGAAATTTTTGTTAGACGCTGACTATGCCATCGAACTGGTAGCCTCCAAATCGACCTATATGGTATGGCAGGCAGAACAAAATATCCGCATGCCTGCTAATCCCGAAGAACAAGAGGAATTTTGGCGACAGCAGGCTGGTGTGGAGAAGAACGGTAAACTACGTTGTCACCCTTGGGGCGATGTAGGAGCTAACATTGCTAGTGGGTCGTTCCGCACTCTGGGTATGCTAATTATGCCTTGCAGCATGAGTACGGTAGCAAAACTTGCCGGGGGCTTGAGTTCCGACTTGCTGGAGCGTGCAGCTGATGTTTGTCTTAAGGAAGGACGTAAACTTATTATCGTGCCCCGCGAGACTCCGTTGAGCTTGATTCATCTGCGGAACCTAACTTCTCTGGCAGAAGCTGGCGCTAAGATTGTCCCCGCCATTCCAGCTTGGTATCACAACCCCCAAACGATTGAGGATTTGGTAGATTTTGTTGTAGCTCGTGCTTTAGATCAACTGGACATCGAGTGCATCCCAATGAATCGCTGGAAGCAGGATTAAAAGGCAAAAGTAAAAAGTAAAAAGGCAAAAGAAAGAAAAGGGGATTGAGTTTTGAGTTTTGCCTCTCTCATCCCCAACCCTTCTCCCCAGGTTCCGGACTCAAATGACTAATAATCGGCTCTTTTGGCTTGCTTAGTTGCCCTTTTGTCGTAGCCCTTCTTCCTTGTACCTTTTACCTTAAATATACGTGTTATGCGGATTGTGTTGTTAGTGGCGGTTATTGCAGGACTGGGCGCGATCGCGGGTCAAAATTGGTCGCCCATCCTGCCGTTGGTGTTTTTGGGGGTAAAGAGTCAGCCATTACCACTGGCGTTGTGGATAATAATGGCGATCGCATTAGGTGTCATAACAAGCTTTTTGTTGCAAATTGCCGTTTATCTTCCCCAGAGTTCTTTACTAGCACGCATCCGCAAACTGGAAGCCTCATCGCGCCGTCCGTTCGCTAGGAAGAGCGAGAATACTCAACCCCAGCCGACGACATCAACTTATACTGATTCACCCTCCAGTTATGCTGATTCACCGCAACCTAAGCAAACTGTTGAAGAGATTGAAGAAGATTTAGAGGACGAAGAGCCAATTTCTGAAGAGTGGGACGATTGGCAACAGCCAGAACCAAGAGCATCTAGTTCCTCAGAAGTGCCTCGCGATCGCACCACCTACGAGCGTCAGCAGGAACCCAAGAGTAGCAGTCAATCTGGTACGGTCTACTCTTACGGCTATCGAGATCCAAACAATTCCGGAGTAGGCAAAACAGAGACAGTCTACGATGCCGATTACCGAGTCATTAAACCCCCCTCACCACAAAAGCCATCGTCACCTGAAAATGATTGGGAATCTCCCAGAGACGACGAAGATGACGACTGGAAATTTTAAGGCTGTGACGTGTCTAAGTCTGCGCCCAGAGGGGTGGCCCGCGATCGCTCCTTACAACGCTCCTAGCATTGCGCTGTCAACAATTCGCGGGATTCTTGGCGGACGTTCCCTGCCATAGCCGCTTGCTGCAAGCGCATAAAAGCAGTCAGATCTTCTCGGTCATACTTCTTAGCTAGCAGTTGTCGCAGCTGCTCTTCGGCTTCAACGGTCAAATACCCGGTGGCAATGGCCTGTTGGACTAATTCACGGATCAGTATCATGCTTGCTTTTACCTAAAACAACACCAAGATGAAAACGCCGAGCTGTGGAATCGCTTAAGGAAATTTACAGATACGGTTGACACACCCGGTTAAACAAGTAAACAGATTTGTAAATGCGGTCCGATCTAAGAGTTTTCCCCTCTTAAATTTTCTTCCTTCAGTATATTCATGGAAACTCTTACTAGCTTTAGATTAATTTTAGATAAAGTTTCCATGAATCTAAGCATAACTAAGGTAAATATAGATAGCACCTAATAAACGTTAGTAAATTCGTTAAAGCTTAATCCAAAGTTCGCTAATGCTTTATATTTAATCCGTTAGGATTAAGCCTTAAGATTAATATTTAAAGTGGGTTAAGGCATGGCATCTACCGAAAATACCCTGGAAGTAGAGTTCAGCGAGGCGTCAAATAATTGGAACTTAGAAAAATTATATATAGATCTAGCAGCAGCTAAAGGAAAAGGGCTGACACCAGTTGAGAAGAAATTTTTGAGAGGATTGCTCTGCGGCTACAGTCCATCGGAAATTGCCGATCAAGTGTACAAAAGCCGCAGTAGTAGCGCTGTTAGAGTGTATTTATCAAACGGTTTGTATAAATATATTCAGGAATTAGTAATTAGGCAAAGTGGAAATCTTATAAAGATCAAAAATTGGAGTCGGGTTACTAATTTACTAGAAAAAGCAGGATATAAAAAGGGATTTTTAAATCAAATAGAGGAAAACGATCGCGAACTATATCGAAATAAAAAAGAAAGTGAAATAAACCAAAACAGCAGCAAACACTACGATGGCCAGCAAGCCATTATTGATGTAGAAAATTTTCACGGGCGTGCAGACGAAATCGCCATCGTCGAGCGATGGACGATCGGCGAAAACTGTCGCTTAGTTGCTCTTTTGGGTATGGGTGGAATCGGTAAAACAGCCCTAGCAGCAAGCACGGTAGAAAAGATTCAAGACGAATTTGAGTGCGTTATTTGGCGATCGCTGCGTGCTGCTCCATCGCTCGCAGAACTCTTGCTCGACCTGATACAATGCCTGTCGTGCGGGCAAGAAACCGAGTTATCAGCAAACGTCGATCTTCTCGCGTCCCAACTGATGAAATATTTGCGATCGCCTACCGCACGCTGTTTAATTGTCCTCGATGGTGTCGAAGCAATTTTGCGAAGCTGCGATCGCGCTGGATACTACGCACCCGGATATGAATGCTATGGCGAACTTTTCGCACGCATAGGAGAAGAAAACCATCGCGGCTGTCTGATACTCACAAGCAGAGAAAAACCAAAAGAAATAGCCTCACTTGAAGGAGAAAAACTACCCGTTCGCACCCTAGCTTTGACTGGGTTAAAAACATCAGCAGGCCAAGAAATTTTATCTGCAAAAGGTCTACTTGGATCACCAGAGGAACGCAAAGCTCTGATCAAGTGCTATGCAGGCAATCCCTTAGCGCTGAAAATGGTAGCGACCACTATTCACGATGTCTTTAACGGTCATATTGCCGAATTCTTAGAACAAGGTACGCTTGCTTTCGGCGATATCCGCGATTTATTAGATCAGCAGTTTAACCGTCTCTCGCATATAGAAAAAAAACTCTTGTACTGGCTGGCTATTCATCACCGATTGGTTCCCCTACGCGGCTTGGTAGAACAGGTTGTACCAGGCATATGCCAAAGAGAGCATCTGGAAGCTATTGAGTCGCTGCGGAGGCGATCTTTATTAGACAAAAATTCCACAAGCCTAACCCTCCCCCCAGTCCTGCGGACTTATATCACTGAAAAATTAAGCGAGCAGATTTCCTCAGAGATGACCAGCAAAGACCTCGCTATGTTAGTCAGTATGAGTATTGCTAACGCACAGTTTAAGAATTCCGGCATTTCATTAACGCCAAGTGCCAAGGGAACCCCAAAAGCGTTGAGCCAAGAGCGTCCCAAGACAACAGAAAATTACTATCAAATTTCTAACGACTGTTAACGCTAACTCTAAAGTTTGCACGCAATAGCTGCAAGCACTCACCCTTAAGAGCGCAAGACATTGGAAAATAGAGCAGTTGGGGTTTAGAGACTATATCCTCTAAACCAGGGTTAATCAGGAGAAGCAAGTGCTAAAGGGACTCAATCTCTACCTCGTCGGAATGATGGGTGTTGGCAAAACGACGGTAGGGCGCGAACTAGCTACTCGGTTAGGCTATCAATTTTTTGACACCGATACGCTTGTCGAACAAGTTGCCGGAAAAACCATTAACGAAATTTTTACACTGGACGGAGAATCTATCTTTAGGCAGATAGAGACCCAAGTGCTAGCAGAACTTTCGACTTATACCAGAAAGGCGATCGCTACGGGCGGCGGTATAGTCCTGCGACGAGAAAATTGGAGCTACCTGCATCACGGCTTGATCGTCTGGCTGGATGCACCAGTCGAACTCTTAATATCTCGTCTCCAAAACGATACTACCCGGCCTTTGTTAAAAAACCCTGACCCAGCAGGCGAACTGCAAAAACTCCTCGATCAACGGCAGCGACTGTATGCCCAAGCCGACCTAAAAATCAGTGTTTCTACGGGTGAGACGCCTGAAGAAATTGCCACGCGGGTGATTGAGGCTATCCCCAGCGTGCTGAAACCGCCTGCTGTCTACCTAAATGAAAACGGTCAATAAGCCGTGATTAAGGCTAGCGACAACTGCCTCAGTCAAGCCTGGATGCTCTAAACTTCTATAAAACCTGCAATATCTGCTGGCTATGATCAACGAGAGCGAATACATCGAGAAAGATTCTGCAACTCGCGTCCGGGTGCTGAGTGAAGCGCTACCTTACATTCAACAATTTTCCGGTCGCACGGTAGTCGTTAAGTACGGCGGTGCTGCTATGAAAGACAGCAGCCTCAAAGACAAGGTGATGCGCGACATTGTATTTTTGGCCTGTGTCGGTCTGCGTCCCGTCGTGGTACACGGCGGCGGGCCGGAAATTAATTCTTGGCTGGATAAGTTGGGAATCGAGCCTCAATTTAAGAATGGTTTGCGAGTTACAGATGCCGCCACGATGGATGTGGTGGAGATGGTTTTAGTCGGTCGGGTGAATAAAGAAATTGTCCGTCTGATCAACCAGGCCGGTGGTTTGGCTGTGGGGCTTTGCGGCACAGATGCCAATTTAATAAAAGCACGCCCAGAAGGTCAAGAAGGCATTGGCTTTGTGGGAGAAGTAAGTAAGGTGAATATCCAGCTTTTGCAGTCACTTGTCAGCGGTGGTTATATCCCTGTAGTGTCCAGCGTAGCGACAGATGAAAAAGGGCAAGCTTATAATATCAACGCTGACACGGTGGCTGGAGAATTAGCGGCGGCTTTGGGGGCGGAAAAGTTGATTTTGCTTACCGATACTGCGGGAATTTTGGAAAATTACAAAGACCCCTCTACTCTAATTGCCAAGGTTGATATTCAACAAGCACGACACCTGATTAGCACTGGTGTGGTCGGCGGTGGGATGATTCCCAAGGTAAATTGTTGCGTTCGCAGTCTCGCCCAAGGTGTGAAAGCTACTCACATTATTGACGGTCGCATTCCTCACGCTCTACTGTTAGAAATTTTTACTGACTCAGGCATCGGCTCGATGATTGTGGCGTCGGAGTTTAATAGTTAGTTTGAGCGAAGGGTGAAGAGTGAAATAAGTGATTCACTCTTCGCTAAATTTAAGTTTATTTCCCACTAAACGCTCGCTCATAAATACAGTTGCCAATAGTACTTATTTTTTACTGTAATTTATTAAATAAAATTATCTAAATATGCTTGTGTTTTGCACGCGAACGTCATAATATAGTAATTGTATTTGTATAACCAAATACTCCTCTTCATTCTGCTCTTCAAAAGTATGTGGTTAGACGCGCAACGGACAATGTTCCGTTGCGCGTCTAGGGGCAAAAATCAAAATTTTGCCGCTACCAATCGCTAGTTAGTGTTTAATAACCCACGCGCGGATAGTAAACTTTAGGGTAGCTTATTGGATTAACTGGATTAACAATTACAGGGTTAATCAACACGGAATCGGTAATACGTGGATTGACCAAGGTGGGATTGACTAGGGTGGAATTATCAACCCTCACCCTACCTCGATAGGGTACGCCGCGATCGCGGTTGTAGTAATAGGTTGTCCCGAAAGGGTCTACCCCAAACGGTTGACTTACCGGAAGCGGGGGGGAAATTGGCCTACCGTAGAAGCCGGGACTGGGAATATTGTTGAAAATAGGGTTGGGAAAAGCCGGAAACGGGCTGTTGTAGTAACCAGGGTTGGGAAGCGGGGTGCTGTAGTAACCGCCACTAGAATACGGACTGCTGTAGATGTTGCGAACGGTGGTTGGCTGACCCACGCCGATGAAGACACCTCCCTGAACAAATGAGTCTGCATGACTTGGCGCAGCAACAGTAGCTAACAGGGCGACAGCCAGGGTTAAGGGTGTTAAGGCTAGGGAAAGATTAACTCGATGGGAACAACCCAGAGAAAAATGTGATTTCTGGAGCATGATTTTACCTCAACTAATTTAAAAACTTGCGCGAACAAACTAACTGATGGGGTTTGCTTTTAGGATAATCGGCTTCGCTACAATTTGGTTGGGTATATTAGGTGCTACCAAAAAAGTAAAAACGTGAGTTCAGAAAACAGAGAAAATTTTACAATTGAGTACCAAGCAGGCAAAGCCGCATTTGAGCGCGGTCAGTATCGCCAGGCGGTGCAGCACTTGGAGTCGGCGATCGCGCTGGAATCTCCTAACTCCAAATTAGGAGGAGAAGTGCAGATGTGGCTGGTGACGGCTTATGAAGCAGTTGGACTGCAAAATGATGCGATCGCGCTTTGCAAACAACTGACTCGCCATACAGATCCCGAAACCCGCAAGCAAGCCAAACGAGTCCTCTACATTATGGAAGCCCCTGCCTTAAGCAAGCGTCCGGAATGGCTGACTAAAATCCCCGATCTAGCTGCACTGCCCGAAGGTGACGAAAAGTATCGCACTACTAGCCCTACTGGGAGTGCAAAACGTCGCCCAGCCGCGCCAAAAGAACCCGAACCCGTAGATTTAAGCAAGGTAAATACTAAAGATAATCGATTTATCTGGGTTGCTCTGGTTTTAGCTGGTTTAACGCTGGGTGGCTTGATTTGGTGGAATTTTTAAACCGCTAAGGTTAAGGTGCGTGGGGCGATTAGCTAAGAGCAATACCGCTTCGCTACCGCGCCCCTTCTGCCTACAAGCTGTAATCGTCATACTTGACGATTTTGTTGTTTAGCGTCTTTTAATCCTTGTTTCCATGCCCAATACGGAGTTACAGGATTTGCTGCTCTTGCTTTATAGAATTCCTCTAGCAGTCCATCTAGCTTTTGTTTTAGCTGCTGGGGTGAAATTTCTGTGAATGAATCAAAATTCACCAAAATTTGAAACTTATCATTAAGAAACTGAAATTCATTCCCCGCCTTCCAGTGAGCTTTCGCCCTTTCATTAGGGTCTAGAAAAGTTGACAGAGCCGTAAGAATCGCTACCAAAATTGATAAGCCACCAGCCACCATACTACTATGATCGACTTTTGAGAAAGCTGAAGCGCCAGCAATAGCAGCCAAAATGGTGTTTGGTATTCCTACAATAAATTGCAAGTAGCCCCAAATTGTAGCTGTGCTAAAGTGAGCTTTAGATAAAGCAAGAGTATATATTTCTTTTTGTCTGGCTTGTTCTAAAATACCAAATTTAATATCAGGGTTGGCAGACGCAGTGGAATTAGCCATAATGTGCAGAAAAAAGCAAGCTCTAGGTACTAGGATAACCGTAATTAGACTATCAGTAACTATAAGCACATAGCTGCATAAAAAATTATAACTAAAGTAGTATGCCTCAAAATAATTTTGAGATAGCGATCGCGCCTTCGTTACGCATCCTCTGGTAGTAATATTTAAAGTGCGATCGCTATCATAAAGGGGAGCGATCGCTAGGATAAACTTTTATATGCAACTCTCGATGCACCAGACGCGATACACCCACGGTAGAATATCCCTTAACCATAACCAAGATAATTAACGAACCGCACTACGCTGGCGACCCAAACATTATAAAAAGAGGAGTAATCTGAGTGAAGCGACTTGTTTTGGGAAGGAATAAAAGACAGAATTACTTAATTCGTGTTATTGGCAGCCTATTGGTAAGGATGCGGGTTATCTGGGTGATGATGCTAGCAGCCCTCTTGCTTTCTGGCTGTGTGAAGTATGATGCGGGGGTGCATTTCGAGGGCGAGCATCGTGGGGAAATTGTCCAGCATATTAAGGTGGGGGAACAGCTAACGAGTTTTAGCGGCGAATCGGCGCAGGAATGGTTAGATAGCATAGAGCGTCGGGCGCGGCAGTTACAAGGTAAAACTCGCAGAGTCTCCAAGCAAGAACTGACAGTAACGATTCCTTTCTACAGTGGTGCGGAACTAGAAGACAAGTTCAACCAATTTTTCAACCCAACCGATAAGAAAGGTTCCAAGGTGGCGACAGTGGGAGGGGTTGATTTACCGGATATCAAGTCTCACCTAAGCGTAAATCAGGGGAATTTTATTTTTTGGGTGAGAAATAAATTGACCTACGATTTAGACTTGCGATCGCTCGCCGTCCTCTCCAACAACGGTAACGCGATCGTTAGCCCCGGTTCTCTCATCAACTTGGAGTTTAGCTTGACAACGCCAGGAGGCGCAAAAAGCGTAGAGACAGGCGCTAATGCCATCAACCCAGTCTCGCAAAAGGGACGACAGCTAGTGTGGACGCTTAAACCTGGAGAGATCAACCATCTCGAAGCGGTATTCTGGCTTCCAAGCCCCTTGGGAATTGGTGCGCTCATCATCGCCCTATTTGTAGCATTGGGTATCTATCTTAAAGAAAAAGTTTTTCCCGGCGTGACACCGCCGCCCATTCAAACGCCCCTAGTGTCCGAGTAGAGACGCAAACAAAATGAGCGAACCCTTAAGGGACGAAGAAGTCTTCGTCTTTCCAGTATCTTTTGCCCAAGCTAGACTGTGGTTCCTCGACCAGTTGATACCAGGCAACCCCTTCTATAACGTCCCAACCGCCGTTCGCCTCCAAGGTGATATCAACTCTTCAGCCCTAGAGAAGACTTTCAACGAAATCGTGCGTCGCCACGAAGCGTTGCGGACAACCTTTGGGATCATTGAAGGGCAACCAGTCCAGCTAATTGCGCCCACCTTAAGGGTGTCGCTGCCCGCAATAGATTTGCGTCAATTACCACCAACCGAACGGCAAGCGGAAGCGAAACGGCTGACAAATGAAGAAGCAAAGCGCCATTTCGATCTAGCCAAAGGGCCATTGCTGCGAGTGATGCTATTGCAGTTAGAAGATACAGAACACGTTCTGCTGCTAAACATGCACCACATTGTCGCCGATGATTGGTCAATTGGGGTACTGATTCGAGAACTAGAGGCAATTTACACATCTTTGGCTTCTAAAAATGCGGTTAATTCCTCTCCCTTAGAGGAGTTACCCATTCAATATGCAGACTTTGCACAATGGCAGCGCGACTGGTTGCAAGGGGATATTTTAAAGACGCAGTTAAACTATTGGCAGCAGCAATTAAATGGCATTCCCTTATTAGATTTGCCTGCTGACCGCCCCCGCCCAGCAATTCAAACCTACCGAGGCGCAACGGAATTTCTAGAGCTATCGCCAAGCTTAACTGAGTCTTTAGAATCTCTTAGCAAACGCCAAGGAGTCACTTTATTTATGACCCTGTTGGCAGCATTCCAAACTTTGCTGCATCGCTACACGCAGCAGGAAGATATTGCAGTAGGTTCGCCAATTGCTAACCGCAACCGCAGCGAAATTGAGGGATTAATAGGATTTTTTGTTAATACTTTAGTGCTGCGTACCAATTTATCAGGCAACCCAACATTTGTAGAGTTGCTAAGTCGAGTGAAAGAAGTAGCCTTGGGGGCTTATGCCCATCAAGACTTGCCTTTTGAGAAGCTAATTGAGGAACTTCATCTAAAACGGGATTTAAGTAAAAATTCATTGTTTCAAGTAACATTTAGCCTACAAAATGCCCCTATGGGCGTATTAGAGTTACCGGGACTAACATTAAGTCCGCAGTACTTTGATATTGAAACAACGCGGTTTGATTTAGAGTTCAATTTATGGCAAGGAACGGCGGGATTTAGGAGCTTTGGCGGAAATCAGTGGGAACACTCGGAAGGGCTTAGAGGTGTAGTTGTATACAACACAGATCTATTTGAGCGAGCCTCTATTACGCGAATGCTGGCACATTTCAAAACACTGCTAGAAGGTATTGTGGCTAATCCAGAAAAACGACTTGCTAGTTTACCGCTATTGAGTGAAGCAGAACTACATCAACTGTTAGTGGAATGGAACGATACTCAGACAGATTATCCTCAAGATAAGTGTATCCATCAGTTGTTTGAAAAGCGGGCAGAGCAGAATCCTGATTCTATAGCAGTTGTATTTGAAGACGAAAGTATTACCTACGGCGAGTTGAACATCCGCAGCAACCAATTAGCGCATTATTTACAGAAATTGGGGGTAGGTTCGGAAGTTTTAGTTGGCATTTGCCTAGAGCGTTCTGTAGAGACGATCGTAGGGTTACTGGGAATTCTAAAAGCGGGAGGGGCTTATGTACCTTTAGATCCTAGCTATCCGCGCGATCGCCTGAATTTTATGCTTGAAGATGCTCAAGTTTTAGTATTGCTAACACAGCAAAATTTAGCTCAGCATTTTGAGGGATTTTCAAATTCAATAGTTTGCATCGATAAAGATTGGGAAATCGTTGCTAGAGAAAGCGCAACCAACCCCAATAACAACTTAACAAGCGACAATTTAGCTTATGTAATTTACACCTCTGGTTCTACAGGAAAGCCCAAGGGGGTTGCTGTAAATCACAAAGCGGTAAATCGGCTTGTATGCAACACAAACTATGTGAAATTAGAACCAACTGATAAAATTGCCCAAGCCTCTAACACTTCCTTTGATGCTGCGACCTTCGAGATTTGGGGAGCGCTACTTAATGGCGCTCAACTTGTGGGAATTAGTAGAGATGTCACCCTTTCACCCCACGATTTTGCATTGCAACTCCGGCAAAAAGGCATCAGCGTTTTATTTTTGACAACTGCTTTATTCCAACAGATTTCCAGAAATGTTCCGCAAGCTTTCGCTACGTTGCGCTACTTGCTATTTGGAGGGGAAGCGGTCGATCCAAGGTGGGTGCAAAAGATTATAAAAAATGGTGCCCCAGAGCAATTAATTCATGTTTACGGCCCTACAGAAAGTACAACATTTTCTTCTTATTACCACGTCCAAGAAGTACCGGAAGAAGCCAAAAACATTCCCATTGGTCGCCCCATTGCAAATACACAAATTTATTTACTGGATGCTAATTTGCAACCTGTCCCCATTGGCATTGTAGGGGAGTTATACATCGGCGGCGATGGACTAGCGCGAGGATATCTCAACCGAACTGAGTTAACCGCTGAAAGGTTTATTCCTAATCCTTTTATCTCTTATAGAGACGCGATTAATGGCGGAGCTACAATTTATAAAACTGGCGATTTAGCCCGCTATCTACCAGACGGAAATATTGAATTTTTAGGCCGCATTGATAATCAAGTAAAAATTCGCGGTTTTCGTATCGAGTTGGCAGAAATTGAAGCCATTTTATGTCAGCATCCAGCAGTGCGCGAGGCGGTAGCGATTGTTAGAGAAGAAGTACCTGGTGATAAACATTTAGTAGCTTATATCGTTGCCAATGAGCAACTAATTAATCCAAAATCGAATGACTTGCGGCAATTTTTAATAGACAAGTTACCAGAGTACATGATTCCTTCAGCCTATGCGCTGATAGAGTCATTACCGCTGACCCCGAATGGAAAAATCGATCGGCGTGCCTTACCTGCGGTAGATACGCTCAATCTTGATATCAAAGAAAATTATGTCGCACCTCGTACTGATATCGAGCAAGTGCTAGTGGAAATTTGGGCTAAAGTTTTGGGAAGAGAGCAGGTAGGCGTCCACGACAATTTCTTTGAATTGGGGGGTCATTCTCTATTGGCGACTCAACTAACTTCCCGAATACGCGACGCTTTTCAAATAGAGTTGCCTGTACGCAATTTGTTTGAAACACCGACAGTGGCTAGTTTGGCTAGATACGTTGAAACAATGCGTTGGGCAGCGAAGGGCGTAGATAAAATTAACTCTAATAAAAATGAGCGAGAAGAGGTTGAATTTTGAGAACTGTTGAATTTTTATCTTATATTCGTAGCTTAGATATTCAAGTTTTTGTCGATAACGATTTGCTTCGCTGCAACGCCCCCGAAGGAATAATAACACCAGAACTGCGTGCAGAGATCCAAGCTCGCAAAGCAGAAATAATTTCATTTTTAAACGCAGCTAATTATAGTAATAGCCACACTTATACATCGATTGTACCTATTTCCCGGAATCAAAATTTACCACTATCATTTGCTCAACAGCGCTTGTGGTTCTTAGATCAATTAGTTCCCAACAATCCTTTTTATAACGTTCCGGCAGCACTGCGTCTAACAGGTTCGCTGGATTTAGAGGCGCTGGAACAAACTTTTAACGAAATTGTGCGGCGTCACGAAGCTTTGCGTACCACTATTGTAATGGTAGAAGGGCAACCAGTTCAGGCGATCGCTCCTAACATAAAAATATCCTTACCATTAATAGATCTTCAAGAACTGCCAGCAGCAGAACGAGAAAAAGAAGCGCAACGCATCACAACTCAAGAGGCGCAACACCCTTTCAACTTATCAACCGATCCATTGCTGCGAGTAAGGCTGCTGCGCTTGGATGAAACAGAACATATTCTATTGCTGAATATGCACCACATTGTCTCCGATGGTTGGTCTATCGGGGTGCTAATTCGGGAACTAGGCGCACTGTACACAGCCTTTGCTTCTTCTAAAGACGCGATTAATCGCGTCTCTACGATTCTGCCAGAATTACCAATACAATATGCAGACTTTGCCTATTGGCAACGCGAGTGGTTGCAAGGCGAAGTTTTGGAAAAACAACTTAGTTACTGGCGGCAACAATTAGACGGCATTTCTATATTAAACCTGCCTACCGACAGACCGCGACCAGCAGTTCAAACTTACCGGGGTGCAACCGAAATTCTGCAATTACCGAAAAGCCTTAGCGAAGCGCTAGAGGCTATTTCGCAGCAGGAAGGGGCAACTTTATTTATGACCTTGCTGGCAGCATTCCAAATTTTACTTTATCGCTACACCCAGCAAGAAGATATTGCTGTAGGTTCGCCTATTGCCAATCGCAACCGCAGCGAAATTGAAGGGTTAATTGGCTTTTTTGTTAATAGTTTGGTGTTGCGTACCGATTTATCGGGAAACCCAAGTTTTCGCCAATTGTTGAGGCGAGTGAAAGAGGTAGCTTTGGGAGCCTATGCTCACCAAGATTTGCCTTTTGAGAAGCTGGTAGAGGAACTGCATCCAGAACGCAAGTTAAACCAAAATCCCCTATTTCAAGTCGGGTTTGCGCTGCAAAATGCGCCGATGGGAGCGTTAGAGTTACCGGGGTTAACGCTAAGTCCGTTGGGATTTAATAGCGAGACAACTCGATTTGATTTAGAGTTTCATTTGTGGGAGCGATCGCCGAATAATGGGTTATGGGTAGATAGCTCCGAAGGCATTAGCGGCTTTGTAATCTACAGTACAGATTTATTTGATAGAGCCACTATTACCCGGATGTTGGGGCATTTCCAAACGCTGCTGGAAAATATTGTTGCGAATCCAGAACAAGGAATTGCTAACTTATCGATTTTAAGCGAATCTGAGTTACATCAGTTGTTAGTTGAATGGAACAATACTCAGACAGATTATCCTCAAAGTAAATGCATACATCAGTTGTTTGAGAGCGTTGCAGAGCTATCGCCTGATGATATAGCGGTAGTATTTGAAGACAGAAACTACACTTATCGAGAGCTAAACATCCGCAGCAACCAGCTTGCACGTTACCTACAGAAACAGGGTGTTAAGGCGGAAGTTTTAGTGGGACTTTGTGTAGAGCGATCGCTAGAAATGGTCGTGGGAATGTTGGGCATTTTGAAAGCGGGTGGCGCTTATGTGCCGTTAGATCCAAGCTATCCCGTTGAGCGCTTGAGCTTTATGATTGAAGATGCTCAAGTGCCAGTGGTATTAACTCAGCAGCGGTGTGTTAATCGTGTTGAAAAACTCAGTTCACAAGTAATCTGTCTTGATAAAGATTGGAAAATAATTTCCCAAGAAAGCGAAGATAATCCTATTAGCAACGTTACAGCAAACAACCTTGCTTATGCCATTTACACCTCTGGCACTACAGGGAAGCCTAAAGGGGTACAAATTGAACATCGCAGCTTGGTAAATCTAGTCTGTTGGCATCAACAAGCCTTTGCAGTTACGCCGCTTGACCGAGTAACGCAAGTTGCAGGAGTAGCCTTTGACGCTTGCGTGTGGGAAATTTGGCCTTATCTTAGTGCAGGAGCTAGCATCTATTTTACAGATGATGAAACCAGGCGATCGCCTGAAAAAATCCGAGATTTTTTATTATCAAAAGCGATAACAATTAGCTTTTTACCAACACCATTAGCAGAAAAACTTTTATTATTAGATTGGCCGAATGATGCAGCTTTGCGAATATTACTCACCGGTGGCGACAAACTACATCAGTATCCTTTGACTTCCCATCCTTTCCAAGTAGTAAATAATTACGGGCCGACGGAGAATACCGTTGTTACAACATCAGGCATAGTTCCTGTTAGTAAGCACGATGTATTACCTGCTATCGGTCGTCCCATTGCAAACACCCAGATTTATGTGCTAGATGCATATTTACAGCCTGTCCCCATTGGCGTTGCTGGTGAATTGTATATAAGTGGTGATGGACTTGGGCGAGAATATCTCAACCGCCGCGAATTAACTGCGGAACGCTTTATTCCTAATCCTTTTATTTCTTATAGAGACGCGAGTAATTCAGTCTCTAAAATTTACAAGACAGGCGATTTAGTCCGCTATCGAGCAAATGGCAACATTGAATTTTTAGGACGCCTCGACGATCAGGTAAAAATTCGCGGCTACCGCATAGAGTTAGGTGAAATTGAAGCCATACTTAGCCAGCATCCTTCAGTAGTGCAAACAGTAGCGATCGCTCCTGAAAATGCAGGCGAAACTCGTCTAGTAGCTTATGTCGTCCTAACGGCTGACGACAGCAACCAGCAACAAATGCAATTGCAAGACGAGCAAGTTTCGCAATGGCAGATGCTTTACAACGACACTTATAATCAACCTGCTGCTGATGCAGATCCAACCTTCAATATTGTTGGTTGGAATAGCAGTTACACCAATCAGCCTATTCCGCCAGAACAAATGCGCGAATGGGTAAATAACCAAGTCGCGCAAATTCAGGCTTTGCAACCTAGCCGAGTGTTAGAAATTGGCTGCGGAACAGGTTTATTGACGTTCCGAATTGCGCCGCATTGCACTAAATATTGGGGAACCGATTTTTCGCCTTTTTCCCTTAACTACATCCGCCAGCAATTAGAAAATGTAGAAACACGAAATGTCGTGTCTCTACATCAGAAGATGGCTACTGACTTTGAAGGAATCGAGCCAGAAGCTTTTGATGCGGTAATTATAAACTCGGTTGTGCAATATTTTCCCACTATCGATTATCTTGTACGGGTGATAGAAGGTGCCGTGCAAGCAACTGCTCCCGGTGGGTTTATTTTAATAGGAGATGTGCGTAGTTTGCCGTTGCTGCAAGCTTTCCATGCGTCGGTGCAACTTTATCAAGCAGAACCCTCGCTAACCCGCGAGCAATTGCAGCAACGGGTACAAATGCAAGTATTTCAAGAAACTGAGTTAGCGATCGCTCCCGCTTTCTTCCAGTCATTAAAGCAGCGATTTCCCCAAATTAACGACGTACAAATTCAACTAATACGGGGTCGCCGCCACAATGAGTTAACTCAGTTTCGTTATAACGCGATTCTCCATGTTGGCGCTAAAGCAGATCCCCCCAACCTCCCTTACCAAGGAGGCTCGACATCGATTAAATGGGACGAAAATAACTTAACAGTTTCAACAGTAGAACACCTATTAATCGAGGATAAACCAGAGATTTTAAGCATCACCAGTGTGCCTAATGCGCGAGTAATGGCAGCGGTTAAAACAGCAGAATGGCTATCTGGTGCAGAAGAATTTAAAACAGCAGGTCAGATGCGTGAAGCTTTGCAAAAGCTCCAAAATTTGGGTATAGAGCCAGAAGAGTGGTATGCGCTGAATGTACCCTACAAGGTTAATATTAGCTGGTCAGATTCAGGTATCGAAGGACGCTACGATGTAGTGTTTATCCGTCAAGATGTGCCTCACTTGATGCCTTTTGTGCAACAGGAACATCTGCGATCACTGCCATCTTATGCTAATAATCCCCTGCAAGCAAAAGCGGCGCGTAAATTAATACCCCAGTTGCAAGCTTATCTAACAGAAAAGCTGCCTGAGTATATGATACCCTCGGCTTTTGTAGTCTTAGAATCCCTACCCCTTACGCCTAATGGCAAAGTAGATCGCCGCGCTTTACCTGCACCAGACCAAATTAAGGCAGAAATAGCAGGAGGCTATGTTGCGCCTCGCACTCCAGTTGAAGAAGTTTTAGTTAAAATTTGGACTGAAGTTTTAGGACTTAAGCGAGTAGGTATCAACGACAATTTCTTTGAATTAGGCGGACATTCATTACTAGCGACTCAACTTATTTCCAGAGTACGCGACGCATTCGGGGTAGAGTTACCTTTGCGTAGCGTTTTTGAAGCACCTGCGATCGCCCAACTTTCTAAACTAATTGAAAGCCACAAAACTACCACTACTAAAACTCAAGCTCCAGCCTTAATACCAATTTCCCGCGATAGTCGTCGCATGAAGCTATCATCTCTCAATAAACAAAGCCAAGATAAATAATTACGCCACTTCTCAAAAGCGATAAGTCGCCTTTAAGTTGTTCTGGTACGTCCAGCCAAGCTTGCAACTATAGCAACCAAATCGTCTGGCTCTATTGGTTTCGCTACGTGCATCTGGAAACCTGCTGAAAGAGCTTGCAAGCGGTCTTCCTCTCTAGCGTAAGCTGTTAGGGCGATCGCTGGAATGGTTCCTCCAAGTTTTGGAGCTAGCGATCGCACTTTGCCGATAAAACTGTAACCGTCTTCTTCTGGCATGCCGATATCGCTTACTATTACATCTGGCCTAAACGACTTAATTGCCTCAAGCGCTTCACCTGTTGATGCAGCGGCGCTCGTCTTAGCGCCAGACTGTTCGAGCGCAAAAGTTACAAATTCTCGCGTATCTGGCTCATCATCTACTACAAGTACGCGCACGCCAGCCAGAGAAGAGGAAAAAGGAAAGTCTGAAGAGTTTATATTTTCCAAATTTTCGGTCGAATCTCCTTTCCCCAAACTGTTATAAAGTGGCAGTTTTACGGTAAACGTTGTCCCAAGTCCTTCTCCAAGACTTTCCACGCTGACATTACCGCCATGCAATTCTACCAAGTGACGCACGATTGCTAATCCCAACCCTAATCCGCCAAATTTCCTAGTAATAGTGCTATCAGCTTGGCGGAAGTAATCAAAAACATAAGGTAGAAATTCTTCAGTAATGCCTTTGCCTGTGTCCTTAACTTGAATTTGAGCAAACGAACCTATAGTCTCAAGTAAAATTTCTATACGCCCTCCTTGCGGGGTGAACTTAATCGCATTAGAGAGCAAATTCCAGACAACTTGCTGCAATCGGTTCCCATCGCCGGAAACTATTGCTCTAGTCGAATGAACCAGCGCCTCAATTTGAATCGACTTAGCTTCAGCAGCTAACCGCATAGTATCTATCGCTGCTTCAATGATTGATGCTAGATTAACCGGAAACGCATTCAAGCTGATTTTTCCCTGCATGATGCGTGAAACATCCAGCAAATCTTCAATTAATTGCGTCTGCAAAGTGGCGTTGCGCTCGATTATCTCAAGAGCGCGAGCAGTAGTAGCGGCATCATATTTGCGCGATCGCAGCAGCTTTGCCCAACCCAAAATTGGGTTGAGCGGCGATCGCAATTCGTGGGAAAGCACTGCCAAAAACTCATCCTTGACTCGGTTGGCTGACTCAGCCTGAGTGCGTGCTATCTGTTCAGCTTCGTACAACCGTCTATTCTCGATCGCCACCGCTCCCATCTGTGCTAGCTGCACGATGATGGCTTCATCTTCTTCGGTAAACTCGCCCTCATACTTATCCGATAGCTGGATCAAACCAATGTTTCGTCCGTCTCGCCCTACAAGCGGTGCCGCAAGCCAACCGCGCATCGGCGGATGCTTGTCAGCATGCTTGCCAAACCCTTGCCATTTTGGATGAGCTTCGAGTTGCGCTTGAGTCATCCGCATCGGACGATTTGCATGGCAGACACAAGCGTAAATACCAGAGCCATCAGTCTTTTCATCATAGTCTCGCCACGCTGCATACTTATCCGAGAGCAAGACACAATTGATAGCCTGCGTCCAGTTTTGATCGATAGTCATACTCGTGACTGACTGGTGTGCTAGGATAATTTCCTGTGCTTGTTGCGCGATCGCTCTTAGCACGTCTTCGGTTGAAACAGCCGAGTTGATAGCAAGCGAAGCTAGCGCCAGCTTTTGTAATCGCGTTGTATGTTGCAGCTCTTGTGCCAGCAGGCGTTCGCGCTCTTGCTCTGCTTCCTTGCGGCTGGTAATATCCCGGAAATAAATGCCAAGCCCGTCTTTGTAAGGATAAGCATGGATCTCCAACCATATGCTTAACGGCTCGTAGAACTGCTCAAAATGTACAGCCACCCCATCGGCGATCGCGCGACGATATTCTTGCTCAACTCGCTGTCCTACTGACCAAGGCCAAACTTCCCAGTGAGTTTTGCCAATGAATTCTTCTGGCTTTTTCCCGGTAAGCCTCGCCGC
The DNA here is from genome assembly GCF_014695585.1 of Microcoleus sp. FACHB-831. NCBI lineage: Bacteria > Bacillati > Cyanobacteriota > Cyanophyceae > Oscillatoriales > Microcoleaceae > Microcoleus > Microcoleus sp. FACHB-831. The sequence continues at coordinate 37,199 of NZ_JACJON010000027.1, forward strand.
CTCTCTGTTGATATAGGTAATTCGCCACTGGTTATCTAAAGCCACAAACGCATCATTGATGCTTTCCAAGATACTTATGCTTCTCTCCTGTTCCTCTTGCGCTTGATCGCGTGCCTTTGCCAGTTCTTCGTTCGCTGCTAGCAGCCGTAGGTTGACCTCTTGTAACTCCTGCAACCTCAGATAAATCTCAGCTTCCATCTGCACCGCACGGCTTTGCAGCTTTTCATTTAGCTTTTGCTGCTCGATTTCCTGCTGCTTGAGCCTGATGAACTCGCTGATATCCTCAACATAATTAAAGATATAGGCAACCTGGTTGTCCGCGCCAAAAACTGGCGAGTTGACGACACTCCAGTATCTCTCCTCAAATCCACCCCCCTCAGATTCGGGACGGCGAATGTCATACTTCTGGATCGCCATAGTGTCTGAAGCCCGATTCTGTAGCACCCGCTTCAGCGAGTTTCGCAGATTGCTGACCCCCTTAGCGTTGGGATCTTCAGGATTGTCAGGGAAGGCATCAAAGACTTGACGCCCCATAATTTCCTCGCGTTTCGTCATCGTTGCACGCAAGTAAGCATCGCTCGCCGCCACGATAGTAAAATCCGGCGTCAATACTAAATACAAGCCTGGTGCTGACTCAAACAAAGTCTTAAAGTCAGGCATTGTTAGAGGGATTGAGGAGTGTGTCATAATTATGTGCCCGCTCGACTATTCTTTGTTCCGATACAGCTTTACTTGTTGAAATATATTTAAGCAGATAGAACTTTATATAACCCAGTAAACTTTCGTCAGCTACCTCAAGATTGATAAAGGGGCAATCAATAGTTCTAAAGAAATTATTTTTCTTTACTGCATCTTTTGCTCTGCAACGCTATGGTTTTAATGAACAGTTAGTTTGCGGCGATCGCTTCTACAATAACCTGTTTCAGATTTAATTTGTCTACAGTCACTCCCAAAAAGTTTTGAAGCGCCCTGATAGGATTGGTTCTTGGAGTGCATTTGCAATATAGAGCTAGCCTAACAGTCATTCTTATCTTTTGCTTTTTGCCTTTAGATCTTTCGCGCCAACGCTTCCCTAGTGTAACTTGTTGTAGCGCTTGTTACTTAGAGTTGTAATAGAACTGAATTCAATCATTTCATCTTATAGGTTGCATTAAGGTACAAAAACCAACATTTAATGTAATTTGATAGCTTTCACTGGCGCTCTAGCCATTCTACAAATAATTAAATCCGTCTAATTAGCACCATATTTGTCATTGTAGAAGGGGAATAACGCAGGCGAACCCTACAAAAAGCTGCGCTAACGTTTCTTGGCTTAAGCGTGCTGATAACTCCGCTTGTCTCCAGATAGCGTGAGTTGCGCGTGGGTAGAGTAATTGAGGCATAAATCGCAGCCATGCCATTTTGCTCAACTTCTAAGGATAAACTAACCTTAATCCGATCGGCCCATATTAACTTCTGTCCACTTCTCAAAATTTTTCATCTTTTAGCTATAGCAATCCATACCAGTCTTGGCTTTGGGATTGTTCACTTGCATGGGTATCGGTGCAAATAAAGATATGCTTGATAAATCATTGTTTTTTAGTACGAAACCGTACTGAACTCAATTGTAAACTCACTTATCCTGAAAGAACATCGGCGGCTATTAGACTCTAAAGTATTGCACTATACTCGTTGCTCTTGTTCACCTAACTAAATTAGAGAAATTCTCAGCCTCGGCTAAAGGTACTAATCGAGTAATAACAATTACTCGCATTTGTCCGCGTACAGAACCGTAGACGAATGTTGTCTGCTTCATTTGACAACTTTGTATTATATAGAGGAAATATCTTCAGGTGATGTGTTATCAATCTTTGCCACCGCTTGATGGGCTGCAAGTCCTCGTTGTTGATAACGATCCTGATTCTAGATATTTACTGACACTGGTGTTTGAAGAGTATGGCGTTAAAACGATTGGGGCAACATCGGTAGGCGAGGCTATAGAAATCCTCAAACACATTACACCAGACCTCCTGATCAGCGAACTTGGCTTGCCCAAAGAAGATGGCTACTCGCTGATGCGCCGGGTGAAAGCCCTTGAGAGCGGGCGATCGGAGATTCCAGCGATCGCCCTAACAGCATATGCAATGGAGAGCGATCGCTCCCAGGCTCTATCGGTCGGCTTTTACAAACACTTATCCAAACCTTTCGACATCGACGAATTAATAAAAACAGTTGCTTGCCTAATTTTTAATAAACAATTTCAAACGGTACCTACATGAATACCACTGTCTTTGCTCAACAAGTAGAAGCGATGTCTGAGCGCTTAACGATCCTCTATCAAGGAATCGACATATCCTCTTCACTACCGCCTGCTTTACTACCATCTGCTCTCAAAGAACTGGGTGTTGCATCGGAGCGACTTGAGGTAGCAGCAGAAATGCTGCACCAACAGAATCGGAAGTTATCATTGGCTGACCAGAGTTTGGAAGCCGAACGTCAGGAACACCAAGTATTGTTGGAGTTTATTCCCGATGCTTACCTGCTAACAGATGCAGCAGGAATAATTCAGGAAGCGAATTCGGCAGCTACCAAGTTGCTTAAGATCCCGCAATCTTTGCTGATTGGTAAGTCGATAAAAGCTTTTGTAACTCGTGAAACTCAGCAAGCGTTTGAGGCTGAGTTGCAGCGGCTCCCGCAAAGATCTTGGAAACAGGAGTGGCAGATCCGCTTGCAGCCTTATCAAAGCGAGACGTTTAATGCCAGCGTCCTCGTAGAGGTAAACCGCCAGCAAGCAAACCAACCGATGACCGTGCGCTGGCTGTTGCGCCAATCGAGCGATGCTTTTGGGGGAACGCGCAGCGACAATCGCAGCCAGGTCGAAGTATCAGAAAAACCTGAAAACTATGACGATCTCGGCTACCGTTTGCAGGTCTATCACAAAGGGGAAATCATTCCTTTAAACCCTAACGTGATTTGGCAGGTTCGTTCAGGCTTGGTCAAACTAACAACATTTTCTGATAAGGGCCAAGAAGTGTTGGTTGGGTTAGCAGGTGCCTCAGCCCCCTTTGGTTCTAGCTTGACTGCCCTGCCACTCTATCAGGCAACCGCTCTGGCCGATACTCAGCTATGGTGCATTCCATGCAACGACTTCGCGGCGTCTCCTAAACTCAAGCAGCGCCTTTTACCCCAAATTAGCCAACGACTAAAACAAACCGAATTGCTGCTAGCTGTTTACGGACAAGTACGAGTCGCAGACCGCTTGGAGAGTTTATTAAAGTTGTTAAAAGAGGAAATTGGGCAACCTGTAGCGAATGGCACTCGGTTGAGCGTTCGTCTAACACATGAAGACCTTGCTAATGCCTGCTGCACAACCCGAGTCACCATCACCCGGTTGCTTAGTCAACTACAGCAGCAAAACAAGCTGAGTATGGACTCTCAACATCACATAGTTTTAAAGGCATAGGACAGCTAAAGATCGGCACTCCTGTGGCTTAGACCCTGACGAACTTATCTGGAACTTTTTGCACAGAGGGTGTGAAGAACTCTTTCAAGCGATTTTTGCGTAGCAAAAATCGCTTGAAAGAGTTCTAATTACTTGTGTAGCCTGACACTTTTCCATATGCCTCGTGAAAACCGCCTGCTTGCCAACATATGCCGTGATTTATACGCCAAACTCGCCCCTGACCTGAAGCAAGTTTCGCTGGAACAGGGCACGATACTCCACCATCCGGGCGAGACTATCAAAAATCTCTATTTCCCCATCGATTGCCTGCTCTCGATCACCGTCACGATGCTTGACGGCGCTACGGTTGAGGCGGGTTTAATCGGCAACCGTGAAGTAATCGGCGTCAATGCCTTCATGGGCGGAAGGGAGACTACGCAGACCGAATACATCGTCCAGATGGCGGGCAGTGCCATCAAGGTGGATGCAGAACTGCTGCTGGAGGAGTTCGATCGCAATAAGAATTTGCGCGACGTGCTGCTGCGCTACACGCAAGCACTGATCGCGCAGATCTCGCAGACCACCGCCTGCAACAGCCTCCACGTTCTAGACCAACGCTTGGCACGCTGGCTGCTCGAAGCGCAAGACCGGGCTGACACGGACGACCTTAAGCTGACGCAGGAGTTCCTCGGCCATATGCTGGGCGTGCGCCGCGCTGGCGTCACTCAAGCTGCCCAAAAGCTTCAGGAGAAGGGTGTCATCCGGTATCAGCGAGGTCACGTCCATATCTTAGACCAGCAGGGGTTGGAAGCGGCTTCGTGCGAGTGTTTCCATGTTCTTAGAGAGGAATACGATCGCTTGCTTGGAGGAAAAAATAGAGATGGCTGATCAGATCTTTATTACCTTCTGTAGTGGGGCAGAAACTGAAAAAGGCAAAGGAGAAGGCGAAAAGGTAAACGCGGGTCTGAAGCCTCGCCCATAAAGGGCGAGGCTTCAGACCCCAAAAACTTTTTCAGCCGATCGTGTGAAGGGCCAAGCTGTGTTAGCAAGTGCCATCGCGTACAAATTAAGTCTCTTCAGGCTGTAACATATGTCTCTTCCTCAGCCTGGAGAGAAGAGTGTCACCAGAGGAGCAAACAAGAAATAAATGATCCAGGAAAAAGATGCCTCACCAACAATACTGTTAGTCGAAATGGATGATGATACGCGCCCGATCCTGAAGCATAACCTTTGCAGCCAAGGCTACAGGGTAATTGTGGGGCTAGAGGAAGAAGACGCGATCGCCTTAGCGCGTGGTGGACGCGATCGCCCTAAGTTAATTTTGCTCAACCAAGTCAACCTATCGATAGACGAGTTTGTGAATATGGGGCGGCGCATCCGCGAATGCGCGGAACTCCCCAGCAGTACGCCGATTGTCGTCACTGCTGAACGCTACGGGGAGGATATGGAAGGCAAGAACGTTAAGGTGGGCGAAAGCGAGTACGTGACCTACCTAGAGGATGCGGAACAGTTGATGAATCTTTTGCAATGTCTTTGTCCGGTATAGACGCAGCCTAATAAGCTCAAGGAAATGGTGCGGCGTGGCGATCGCGGGATTTCCTTGAGTATGCTGGAGGGACAATTAGCGCGATCGCTCCCAAACAATTCCTACTAAATCCCCCAATCTTCCCGTCCTCTATTGGAAAGGAATCTCGATCCAAAACTCAGTACCCTGACCTGGTTGCGACATACATCTTAATACCCCACCGTGTTTTTCCACCACTATTTGATAGCTGATAGACAACCCTAACCCTGTTCCCTTGCCCACAGGCTTAGTAGTAAAAAATGGATTAAAAATTCTCCCTCGTACCGCTTCCGCTATGCCGGGGCCATTATCTCTTATCCGAATTACAACTGAAGAAAGAGACGTGGCTCCCTCATCCTGATTTTTAATTTCCGTGCTAATAGTAATTTGACTGGGTGAAGTTTTAATTTCTGCGGGCGTTCTCTTTTCATCGTGTTGCTCCAACGCATCAATCGCATTGCTTAAAACATTCATAAATACCTGATTCAACTGCCCTGCATAGCACTCGATTAAAGGCAATTTACCATATTCTTTTACAAGGTTAATCGCGGGGTAGTTTGGCTTTGCAGTAAGTCGATGTTGCAAAATTACTAAAGTGCTATCTATGCCTTCGTGGATATTAACTGGCTTCCTTGCAGACTCATCCAGCCGGGAAAAATTCCGTAAAGACAACACTAATTGCCCGATGCGGTCAGCGCCAACTTTCATTGATGACAGCATCTTAGGTAGATCTTGGATTAAAAACTCTAACTCAATGTCGTCAATTCGTTCCAAAATTCTAGGAGTAGGCTTAGGGTAATCTTGTTGGTAAAGTTCCAGGAGACTTAGCAAATGATGCGTATATTCCTTAATGTAGTCAATATTGCCATTAATGAAAGTTACAGGGTTGTTAATTTCGTGAGCAATACCAGCTACTAACTGACCTAAACTCGACATTTTTTCGGTTTGAATCAATTGAGCTTGGGTTCTTTGCAAAGCATCCAGAGCAAACTCTAAGTGTTCGGCTTTTTGCGTGGCTGTAGCAGCAGCAGCGCGGCTTTGTTCGTATAGTTCTGCTTGATGAATAGCGATCGCGGCTTGATCTGCTAACTGTTGCAACAAATCAAGTTCATAATTGTGCCAATTTCTGGGAGCGTCACACTCATGGGCAATCAGCAACCCCCACAGGCGATCGCTTCTCCTTATCGGTACGACTAGGTTAGCTTTTACCTGAATTTTCTGTAAAAATTCTATATGACAGGCGCTCAAACCTGCCTCAAGTATATTATTAATAGCTCTAACTCTTCCCGCTTGATACTGATAGGTATACTCCACCGGGAAGCAATTCGGCTCGTAGATTTGTCCTAAAATAGACAGGTTTTTATCTGTCACATCTTCGACCAATACTTTGCCTTCCCAACTCTGTAAGAAGCGGTAAACTATCACTCTATTTGTGTTTAATAATTTCCGAATCTCTTGGACAATAGTTTGCAAGATAGTTGGTAAATCTAAAGTACTGCGAATTTGGTTGGTAACTTGCTTAAGAACTTTAGCTAATTCCAAAGATTGCTGCAATTCATGCGTCCGCTGTTTGACTTGATGCTCTAAATTGGCGTTTAAAGCCTGCACCTGTTGGTAAAGCTGGTGCTGTTGGATCGCCATCGAAAAATGGTTGCCTAAAGCTTGAGCCAGTTCAATTTCTCCAGCAGTCCACTCGCGGGGTTGGCCGCTTTTAAACTCTCGCCATGCTTCAAAGGATTGGCGAGGTTGCATTTGTTGGCTAGTAGAGTCAAAGCGTCCCGCCCATAATATTTCTGTGGTAATCTCTTGGCTAAAAATCGTCAAATAACCGAGCGATTGCTGAGAGTAAAAAAGAGGGATAACCAACAGGCTCCGAATCCCGCGATCGCGGAATATTTCCGCCAAACCTTGCAGCTCGATTTCGTTATATATATCTCTAATTAGCCAAGGAACGCCGCTTCCCCCAACAGCTAGCTCTAGATGAGTATGCTTTAAACATTTACTTATCCATTTCTGCCATACCGGATGCCGATCGAGCGAATTATCTTCCCTTTGGCTAGCTATTATTGGTTGCAAACCGCAGCTATATAACTGTGCTGATAAGATGTTATCCGCGTTTATATAAAGTCTGCCGCCGCAACCTTGCAGTACAGCAACAATTTCCTCTAAAGCAGTTTGCAATGGAGGCGTTTGCAAGGTGTGAAGTATAGTTGCCACTCGGTTAATAGTAGCTTCACGCTGCGCTTTTTCTCGGGTTTGGCTGAGGAGAGTTGACTGCGCGATCGCAATCGACATCTGATCTGCCACTCGCTGCACCAATTCCATTTCTGCATCTGTTATCGAACGCGGTTCGCAGTGATGAGACACCAACAACCCCCACAGTTGTTCGCGATACAGAATCGGCACAGCCAAAGAAAATTTTACCCCCATTGCTGTTAAATATTGAATGTGGCATGAGTCTGCTGGTCTATACTTAATATCGGCATTCAAAGGTTTTCCTGTTTCTGAACAGTCTAGGGGACTCATGCCAATCTGCTGCGACGCAACATTTACAATCGAGCGCTGACGAGTTTTAACAAATAAATCGCGGACGCGAACAGGAATATCATCTGCTGGAAAATTCAGACCTAGCAGGGATGAGAGGCGATTTGGATTTATCGCTTCAGCAATTACCTCCCCACTGCCATTGGCATGAAATCGATACACCATAACTCGGTCTGTTCCTAAGAATGACCGGATTTCTGCTACAGTAGCCGTTAAGATTTCTGCTAATTCTAGAGATTGCCGAACTCGGTTGGCGATCCGATGCAGCAAAACTTCCCGATCTAGACCTTGCTGTAGCTCTTCTGTATTCTCAGCGATTTTCATTCTTTATATGCCTTAAGGCTGATGCTTATAAAACTTAATTTTAATATCATCTTTATTTTTAGAATAAGCCAAGTATTGTAAAGAAAGTTATAAATTATTGAAATAAATTAATAAAATTAAAAGAAAGCTCTAGGAAAGACCCAAAAAAAGTTTATAAAGACCATTTAAAATCAACTAAATTATTAAAGAAAATAGCGCGAACTAGCAAATGGGGATTCGCATATTTGTTATGAAAGAAGCACAAAAAAAACGCGATCGCTCTTTTTTACCCGATGCTAACCTGATGTTGAAGCCAAAAATTTTCGATAGAAAAAGCCCTCAGCCAGTTTTAGGATACGCGACAGCATTAACAGTTGATAATGAAGCGTCGCGATTGATTAAACTGGTTTGGTATTGGTTCAGTGAGGTATAGGCAATGACTACCATTCCTGAACTTATTGCTACAAGTGCCCCATTATAAGTTGCAAGCAAAAAGATGCAAACTAGCTACCAATTTCCAGAAAACTTTATGTGGGGAGTTGCTACCTCCGCCTATCAAATAGAGGGAGCAGCATCAGTTGGCGATCGCAAACCCAGCGTGTGGGATACATTCAGTAGCATCCCCGGACTTATTGAGGATGGCAGTTCGGGCGCTGTTGCTTGCGACCACTACCACCGCTACAAATCAGACATAGAACTGATGGCAAAACTGGGCATCAAGCATTACCGCTTCAGCATCGCTTGGCCCCGTATTATTCCTGACGGTCGCGGAAAAGTGAACGAGCAGGGGATAGATTTTTACAAGCGCTTAGTTGATTGCTTGGTCGAGAACGGAATTACACCACACGCTACCCTATTTCATTGGGACAGTCCTCAAGCACTAGAAGACTTGTACGGTTCTTGGCGCAGCCGAGAGATGGCTTCAGATTTCGCTGATTATGCAACTGCTGTTGTCAGTCGGTTGGGCGATCGCGTCACCAACTGGATGACAATTAACGAAATCTCTCAATTTACTCATGTCGGCTATGCTGCAAACCACCAACCCACCAAGGCTCCCGGCACTATTGTCACCTCTCTCAAAGAAGTATGGCAGACTTGTCACAACGCTCTATTAGCTCACGGTTTGGGCTGTCAGGCTATCCGTGCAGCCTCGCCCGGTTCCTGTTCTGTTGCCCTCGTGGCTGATATCGGCGTATCGGTTCCCCTCACCGAGTCAGCCGCTGATGTAGCAGCAGCGCAGAAGGCTTTTCATGTCACCTGGTTCAACGGCGGTATCATTTTTCCCGCCATCACTGGTGCTTACAGCCCCATCATATTAGAGCAGTTGGGAGCGGATGCTCCTGATATTCATTCAGGCGATTTAGAAACAATTAATCAGCCACTTGAAGCGCTGGGTATTAATAATTACACTGGCCATTATGTACGTGCTGCTGATAATAAAGATGGGTATGAATTCCTCGCTTTACCCAAGAGCTATCCGCGACTTAATATGCCTTGGCTGAATATCGTTCCTGAAGGTATGTATTGGGGCATTCGTAATATCAGCGAAGTGCTTGGGCGTAAAGATTTGCCCCTCTTGATTACTGAAAATGGCTGCGCTACTCAAGACGAAGTTAACGCTAAAGGCGAAGTAATGGACATAGACCGCATTTTCTATCTGCGGCAACATTTAAAAGCGGCTCATCGAGCAGTTAATGAGGGGTATCCTTTGAAGGGTTATTTCTTGTGGAGTTTCATGGATAACTTTGAGTGGGAGCAGGGTTATACTCGCCGCTTTGGAATTACCTATGTCGATTACAAGACGCAAGAACGCATTCCGAAAGCGAGTTTTAATTGGTATGCAGAGTGCATTCGCCAGAATAGGGTGGTTTGAGACGAAATAGTTCGCACGATTAGCATACTTATGCAAGTGGTAGATATGCGATCGCATGACGGCGCTCTTCGTTGCGATCGCGCAACTCTCTAAAATAGTTGAAAACTTGAAAGACAGCAATAGCAAACAGAAGTAAACGGCTAAAATAACTATCAAAGTTCTATTTAGTGGGATGTTATCGCTATGGCGAATGAGGAACACCTAGCTCTACTTCAGCGGGGTGTAAATAGCTGGAATGAGTGGAGAAGAAGAAACCCGCAGATTTTACCAGACTTCAGCCAAAATGTCTTTAGCCAAAATGTCTTTCAGAGTATCTGCAACCTTGACTTCATCTTAGGTAACTCCAGCTCGGATGCGGTTAGCAAGACTGAATCCAGAGAAGTTAAAATCAGCACAGCTCACTTCAGTGGAGCCAACTTTAGCCAAACCAACTTTAGCGGAGCTAACCTTGCTGGAGCCGAGCTTCGTAGAGCTAACCTCACAGAAGCCAATCTTAGCAGAGTTGACCTCACTGGAGCTGACCTCACTGGAGCTGACCTCACTGGAGCTGACCTCACTGGCGCTAACCTCCTTGGTGCTAGGTTCAGTAAGGCTAACCTTACTGTAGCTAACCTCACTGAGGCTATAGGTGGACTGCGCGAAGCTGACGCTAGCCCTGAACAAGCTGACTCTAAGCGTGTTTTGTTCAACAAAGCTAACTTGAGTGGAGCTATCCTTAGCAAAGCTAACTTCAGTTTTGCTGACTTCAACAAAGCTAACCTAGCTGGCGCTAATCTTAGTGGATCTAGCTTCCACAAGTCACACTTCCATACAGCTAATCTCGCAGAGGCTGACCTTAGTGAAGCCAACCTTAGTGAGGCTGAATTCAGTTTTGCTGACCTTCGTAAAGCTCGCCTACGTGGGGCTAATCTTACTGGAGCTTACTTCTGGATGGCTGACCTCCGTGAGGCTGACCTCTGTGGAGCTACAACTAACCTTGGGGAAAGTTATTTATTTAGAGCAAACTTTATTGGAGCAAATCTCAGCAGGGCTGACCTCAAAGATGCTGACTTCAGTAATAGTTACCTATTGCAAGCTAATCTCACCGAAGCCATTCTTGTAAATACAAATCTCAAAGGAGCTGAACTTAAAGGAGCAATTATGCCAAATATTACAACCCCGAAACCAATAACTGTCTTACGGGTAATAAAAAAGAATTAAATACTGATTAAAGAGTAGAGGTTTTGTCTTTCGGGCATTATTGAAATTTCATGTTGCTATGAAGTCATTGCGATCGCAAAAAGACAACCAGTACAGGCGATCGCATCTCTCTCAATCAGACTCAGCACCACCAATACACTAAAATCAGAACAAGATTTATCCTGGGAAAGCAGCAAGCCATGACTCAAGCCTTACCCAAACCGATTGCATTTGAAGGCTTTCTAGAGTGGAAGCCCGAACCGGGGCGCTATGAACTACATGACGGGGTGATTATTGAAATACAGCCTACAGGAGAACATGAAGAAGTCAAAGGTTTTTTGGCAACAAAATTGACCATAGAGTTTGACCGATTAAATGTTCCCTACTTCATACCCAATCAAGCGCTAGTCAAGCCGCCAGAAAAAGAATCAGGTTATTTACCAGATGTACTAATACTAAATCGGACTAACCTAGCGGCGGAACCGTTATGGAAAAAATATTCAACTGTTACTCAAGGTGCATCAATTCCCCTAGTAATTGAAGTAGTCCGTACCAATTGGCGGGATGATTACCTACTTAAAGTGGCGGATTATGAAGAAATTGGTGTTCCGGAATACTGGATTTTTGATTACCTGGGATTAGGCGGTAGGCGATTTATTGGCAACCCTAAGCAACCTACTATTTCGGTTTACTCAATGGTTGAGGGTGAATACCAAGTGAGCCAATTTAGGGGTAGCGATTCCGCTAGCGCGGATAGCTTCGCTTCACGCATCGAGTCACCAGCGTTTCCAGAGTTAAATTTGACTGTTGAACAGATATTTAGAATTGGGGCGCTTCCCCAATAGCAACAATAAAATGAAAGCTGAAGAAGCAGAAGTTTTTGTATTCCCGGCATCATTTGCCCAGCAGAGATTATGGTTTCTCGATCGTCTATTTCCAGGCAATTGTTTCTACAATGTGTCCGCAGCGCTTCGCCTGACGGGTTCGCTCAATGCTTCGGCGCTGGAGGAGACGTTCAATGAAATTGTGCGTCGCCATGAAGCTTTGCGTACTAATTTTAGGATGCTGGAAGGGGAACTTGTTCAAGTAATTGCTCCCCAATTAACCATACCTTTGCCTCTTGTAGATTTGCAGAATTTCTCAGCAACGGAACAGCAAGCTGAAACTCGACGAATAGCAAATGAGGAGCGATCGCGTCCTTTCGATTTATCTCAGGATTCGTTACTGCGAGTGATGCTGTTACAGCTAGACTCCTCAGAATATGTACTCCTCCTGAATCTGCATCACATTATCTCTGATGGCTGGTCAATTGGGGTGCTAATTCGGGAAATAGGAACGCTGTATGCAGCCTTTGCAAATAAAGAGCGATCGCCCTTACCAGAATTGCCCATCCAATATGCAGACTTTGCCGATTGGCAACGCGAGTGGCTGCAAGGTGAAGTCCTAGAGACTCAATTAGCTTATTGGAAGCAGCAATTAGACAATCTTCCCCTGCTAAATTTGCCCACCGAGCGATCGCGCCCTGCTACTCCAACTTACCAAGGTGCGGCGCAATTTTTGGAATTACCTAAAAGTTTGAGTGCGGAATTAGAAGCACTTTCGCAGCGCCAAGGTGTTACTCCCTTCATGACTCTTTTGGCAGCATTTCAAACCTTACTCTACCGCTACACGCAGCAAACAGATATTGCTATCGGTTCCCCAATTGCTAATCGCAACCGCAGCGAGATAGAAGGTTTAATTGGTTTTTTTGTTAATAATTTAGTGTTGCGTACCGACTTATCAGGCAACCCCAAATTTGTGGAATTGCTGGACAGAGTACGGGAGGTAACGCTAGGAGCCTATGCCCATCAAGACTTACCTTTTGAGAAGCTTGTAGAGGAACTGCATCCAGAACGCAACCTGAGCTATCATCCATTATTTCAAGTTGCATTCAGCCTGCAAAATACACCAATTGAAGTGCTAGAGTTACCTGGCCTTACGCTCTCGCAATTGGACTTTGACAACCCTAGCGCAAAGTTAGATCTGGAGTTCCATATGTGGGAATCTCCAGAAGGTTTGAGAGGACAGATAATTTATAGCACTGATTTATTTGATGATGCTACCATTACCCGCATGCTGGGACATTTCCAAATACTCCTAGAAGGGGTCGTTGCTAATCCAGAGCAGCGTTTGTGTGAATTACCAATTTTAACCAACGCAGAGCGGCATCAATTACTGGTAAACTTCAATTACCATCAATCAAAAACACAAAATCCAAAATTCAAAATTGAACAGTGTTTCCATCAGTTGTTTGAATCGCAAGTAGAGGAAACTCCTGATGCGATCGCTCTCATTTTTGAAGACAAGAAATTAACCTATCGCGAACTAAACAGCCGCGCTAACCAACTTGCACGCTACCTGCAACAATTAGGGGTAGTCCCAGATGTTTTAGTTGGCCTTTGCTTAGAGCGTTCTATAGAAATGATAGTAGGACTATTAGCTATCCTCAAAGCTGGAGGAGCATATCTACCTCTAGATCCTACTTATCCTCAAGAACGCCTCAGCTTCATGGTGCAAGATTCTCAAGTATCGCTCTTATTAACTGATTCTATATTAGCTCCCCTTTTTAAGGGAATTTGGGGGAATCTCCAGCACGATATAGCTGTAGTTTGCTTAGATACAGATAGCGAAATAATCGCACAACAAGACCACCACAATCTAACTAACAACCTAACACCTGACAACCTAGCTTATGTAATCTATACTTCTGGATCAACAGGGAAACCGAAAGGCGTTCAGATCGCGCACCGAGGATTATCCAACTTAGCAGAAGCTCAAATTAAAACTTTTAACGTAAAGCCAAATAACAGAATTCTGCAATTTGCATCGCTAAGTTTTGATGCTTCAATTTTCGAGATTGTTATGGCGCTGCGTTCGGGAGCAACACTCTATTTAGCTAAAAAAGAATTGCTTTTACCTGGACAACCATTAATTCAGCTATTGCAGAAAAATTATATTACCCACGTCACGCTTCCGCCTGCGGTACTTGCAGTTTTACCTACAGTAGAACTTCCCGCATTACAAACTATTATCGCCGCAGGAGAAGCTTGCTCTAAGGATATTGTAAAACGCTGGTTGCTCTCCGGGCGTCGTTTTTTTAATGCTTACGGGCCAACTGAAACAACTGTATGGGCTACTATTGCAGAAATAAGCGATCGCAGCATAACTCCGCCCATTGGTCGCCCAATTTATAACACTCAAATTTATATATTAGACGCTAATTTACAGCCCGTACCCATTGGGATTACTGGCGAATTATACATCGGCGGTGAAGGATTGTCGCGAGGATATATAAACCGTCCCGATCTAACTGCTGAGAAGTTTATTATTAATCCTTTTATCTATTGTACAGAGGCTAGCGATCGCGTTTCTAAAATTTATAAAACTGGAGACTTAGGTCGTTATCGACCAGACGGCAATATTGAGTTTTTAGGTCGTATAGACGAACAAGTAAAAATTCGCGGTTTTCGCATCGAATTGGGAGAGATAGAAGCAGTTTTGAGCCAGCATCCTGGCGTGCGAGAAGCTGTAGTAATTGCTAGAGAAGATGCATCTGTTAACAAGCGGTTAGTAGCTTACGTCGTACCTGACGATAAACTCATTAATGCAGAATCTAAAATCCAAAATCTAAAATCGGAAGAATTACGCGCTCGCATCAAACAAAAATTACCCGATTACATGATACCTTCAGCTTTTATTGTGTTAGATTCTCTCCCAATAACACCTAATGGCAAAGTAGATCGCCTTAATTTACCTGCGCCGGATTATTCTGTTAGCCAAACACTAGATAAAGAATTTGTTGCTCCTCGTACCCCAACCGAGTCAACAGTTGCAAAAATATGGGCTGAAGCCCTTAACATAGAACGTGTAGGAATTTATGATAACTTCTTCGACTTGGGAGGAGATTCGCTGCTGTCTATCCGCCTCATGGAGCAAATGCAAAAACAGTTTGAACGGGATATACCCCTGTCTTCTCTGTTTTTGAATCCAACGGTCGAAACTTTAGCAAATACTATCGATTCAAAAAGCGGCTCTCAGCCTTGGTCGCCTTTAGTGGCAATTCAGCCTAAAGGTTTAAATCCACCTTTTTTCTGCGTTCATCCCATCTTTGGTGTTGTTTTTCCTTACTACGAATTAGCCTATAATTTGGGTACGAATCAACCATTTTACGCACTACAACCAAAGGGACTTGACGGCGACTTAACTCCATTAACTAACATTAAAGATATGGCGGCTTATTATATTGAGGCGTTGCGTGCAGTTCAGCCGAAAGGGCCTTATTTTCTGGGTGGTTGGTCTTTTGGAGGTTTGGTTGCTTTTGAAATGGCTCAACAATTGCAGCAAGCGGGTCATGAAGTAGGTCTACTTGCTATACTTGACACCGCTGCACCAATACCAGCCAATAAACCTTCCTTTTGGGATGGGTTGAAGTTTCTTTTTACCACAGCGATGCGATCGCTATGGCCTTTCTTTATCGATTATGTTTATCTACTTGTTGGTGGAAATAAGCCTAAATTTCCTAATTTAAATAAGTTATTTCACAAATTAATAAAAAATGAGTCGCGGCAATCCATATTGGGAAGAGCCGCTCTAGCTAGCCTCATGCCTGATGAATCTAAGCAGCGGATTTTAAACGAATTAACTATTCGTCCTATGCTTCGCGTATTCCAAGCCAACAGCGAGGCAACATTGAGTTACCTACCAAAGGTTTACCAGGATAATATTATTCTTTTTAAAAGCAGCGAAAAATCGGGTAAAGTTACTGGGGATGCAACTATGGGCTGGAGCGCTCTAACGACGGGAGGAGTGGAACTTAAGATGGTTCCAGGGAATCACCTAACTATGCTGAGAAAACCCCATGTAACGGTTCTCGCAGAACAACTAAAAGATTGTATTGAAAAAGCAACGACTCGCCCGGTTGCAATCTTACCGCACTGACCCTGCACCGATGGTTGCAGCCGCCGCGCAGTTTACTTTTCCCCATATATTTTAAGGCATTAGAAACTATGCGATCGCTACATAATTTTGACACGCGATCGCTTACCCCCGACGACTTGAAATGACCGCAAGGAGGAATTTTTTATAGGATTTCAATTGTATAGAACTTATCTACTTAAACCAAACTTTAGCGAAATCCACGCAAAGCAGAAGCGCGACTTTCAAAAAGTTGCGCCACTCCTTCAGCAATTTTACTCACCACATCACCATCACACTCTGACAAAAATTCACCAGCAGAAATATTTCCAGCAAAGAACTCTTTAGATTGCTTGAGTAGGTATCCGCTAGAGGTAAACCCGATAGATTTGATGATAAAGGTAGATACTGGTGAGTTTTTAATATCATAAGCCGAATCCCGATTTCGCCCCTTATTTAACAGTTCCAATACCTCCCTTTCTAGAGCAGTTTGTGGCTCACACGCTCTCGCGATATCTGGCAGAAAATGGTCTAACGCTGGCGTCAAAATACCCGGTGAAGGTAGTTCACCCATCAATGTAGAAAGGGGAATATCTCTTCCCAAACGATAAGAAAGCGCTTCCAAAATGGCGATCGTGATCAGCTTAATTCCTAGATAAAGCTTGGCCACTTCCATGTTCTTTCTAGTTCTAGAAGCAAGAGCCAAGTATGTTTGGTCATCCGGCTCTCCCATGAACTGTTGGAACACCAATTCCGGTTTAAGGAAATTCATAAATCCTTCCATCTTTTGCAAGGATCTGCGGAATCCATGAACCGTGTAGGCATTGCGGTGTAACAATTCGTGGTTAGTTTCGGGTAACAGATTCCACGTATTGTCCAGAAAATCGGCAGAATTAGGATAGGCAAAATTCTCCACATCCCGGTTCGATAATCGGACTGAGCGCTTGACTACTTCACAAGTTTTGGCATCTGTCCATCCAAAATTAAACTGCTCGTTAGCCTTAATTAAGCGCTGGTACAGAAGATCGCTAGGAGTTAAACCAGATTCCAGCTTCGGACGAAAAGGAATCGTCGCCTCAATACAAGCTGCTATCTCAGCGATGATATCAGGTGTGAGGAAAAACTCTAAAGCTTTGGCAGCAACAATTGCACTTAGAAATTCGTTTTGCCCTGAAAATGGAGATAGCGGCTGAGCGGGAACAAACCCAAACACCGCCGCTACAATTTCAAACATACGATCGTTTGGCAGTTGCGAAAGCTCGCGAATCACTAGCTGTCCGCGCACCTCTTTGACAAAAGGCGAAATGTAACAGCTGATATTGAGACTCACGCCCTGATCGACTTGCACGTAAACAAGATCGTGAAACAAAGCTGCCAAGACCTCAATGGCATCGACCGACCCACCCACCTCAAAAATGTGTTCTGGAGTATGAAAATAACGCCAGGGGCCAGTCATTGTTTGGATAATCAGCTCGGCTGTCTCTTCGAGTTGAGTAGCATCGACGTGACCCTTTAGCTCCTTGATTGCCCCCAGTAAACAATCCAAGCACCGTTTGCTATCGGCTTGTTGCTCCACCTTTGCTCTCCCTGGTTTCCCTGATTTTTCTGCATGGTATCAAAGGCGTTTGCAAAACGCCATGTGCCACTTATTAAGATTCCGGAGTCGGTTACATAGTCATACCCTAAAGTAGTTCTGGGTTTGGGCGTGGTATTTTTAGCTACTGTCGGTTGTACTGCCCTTCCCATTCGTTACAAGTTCAGAGAAGCGTCTTAAAGGGGTCTGCGGGCATCGGCGACCGATATAGTTGTGAGGGATGCAAGGATGCCCCACATGGACGGGATTGCTGCCATTCAAGCGATTAAGCAAAGCCTACCCAATGGGGTTATTGCTGACTTCCCATACCTGGCAAACTGAGGCCATTGCAGCAATCTACAGCGGTGCCGATGCCCCAATAGTTACTAATATGTGTTACTTGGGGCTAAAGCTGAAACTAAATGTCATTAAACCTGCGTCCCTCATGGCTGCCTCTGAAGATGAACTAAAACTCTCCGAAAAAGGGACCGTTTTTGATACTGCCATCGGGCATAATGGTTTCGTAAACAAAGTTACCATAACTCCAAATAATATTGGGACTGATGTAAGCATCTCTGAAGTTAGTTCTAATCAGAATAGCGAACTCGAAACTCCTGATGTTGGCTCCACAGAAGATAGCACGAGTAGCATTCATCTGAGCCAAGTTGGTTCCTCCCAAATCGGCTCCAGTCAAATCACACCAACGCAAGTTGGCGGAATACAAATTAGCATCCCTGATAATAGCGTGCTTCAACCAAGCTCTTTCCAAGGAAACACCAAACAAATCGGCTCCAGTCAAATCGGCTCCTCTCAAATAAGCTTGTCTCAAATAGGCTCCACGCAAGTTAATATCTCGCAAAATAGCCCCTTCGAGGTCAATCATACAATCCTGGGGAACGCCCTCGGATTGGATCAACTCAATCCCTCGAAAATCGCGCTCTCCATCAGCATACCTAGCCAACAATTCCTCAGCAGTGATTTTCCAAGCCATAATTTAACCTCCAATTTGGTTTCTAGGCTCAAATCTAGCGCAACTAATATTTAGTCCGTTTTACTAAAAACGGAAATTCTATGCGACATCAACCTCCAAATAAAAAACATCCCTACCGGACAACTACCAGAAGCTGAAATCACCAAACCTGAAACCAGGGATGTGAAAAATCTTAAGAATTTTTTCACAAGTTGTACCCCTCTTAAGCCCAACTCCTCGATATCATAACGGGGCAATTAATTGTAATGTGTTAGCGCGGATAAGCCCTCTCTAGCTATTTGGCGGTGAAGACTAGAAGGTACTAGAGAAAGGGGAGAGGTGACAGCGATCGCCTGCGAATATTTGTTACTTTAGAAACCAATGTAAAAAACGCATAGATATAATTTTGGAGGAAAACTCCATAAAAGGATAAACGTACAATGACGAGTTTATACGAGAAGATTGGCGGACAAGCAGCCGTTGCGGGCGTAGTGGATGATTTTTATAAGCTTGTTTTGGCAGACGATACAGTTAGTTCGTTTTTCGTTCATACAGATATGGAAAAACAGCGTCGTCATCAAACTGCTTTTATTTCCTTTGCCCTTGGTGGCCCTCAATACTCAGGCCGTTCGATGGAAAAAGCGCACGAAGGTTTGAATTTGCAGCCGCAACACTTTGATGCGATCGCCAAGCATCTGGGCGAGGCAATGGCTGCACATGGAGTACCGCAAGAAGATATTAACACAGCACTCGGACACGTTGCGAGTTTAAAAGATGCTGTTTTATACAAGTAAACCCAAAGCCCAATCTATTGAATTTTCAACAGGTTGGGAATAGCAGCGATCGCTTACCATAAATATCTATCCTGTGCCCCTAATTCAGCTATTTTTCTAATTTCCTCTTCTATCCAGCAGCGAACAGGCAATAAGTCCGGCATATCACCCAACGCACAAGATATAGAATTTGGCAGAACTGTTGTAGACAGCTATTAATATTCGCTTTTATTTGAACGCGCCAGCAAAGACAAAATTCAGGTAGACCCTTCGTTTCTCATCTTGGGCGGCGCCATGAAGCGATCGCGGTCTATCCAGAATCTGACAGTAGTAATTTAGCTCTTTGCTCGTGGAACTACAGCCAACGTGCTTGTGTCGTACCTAGAAATAGCGCTGAGAATTGAAAAATGAAGAAAAACTTAATCAAGGGCACAGGAATAGTTAGCTTTGGGGTTGTAGCTATAGGAATTTTAGCTACTAACTGGCTACCAGTTTTTGCACAGTCTTCATCAGCCCCAACCAAGCAAACTAAACAGGCAATTTCTAGTCTACCTAACGGTAACTATTTTTACGGCTCATCACGTTTGCCTTATAAATCCGGTGGTGATTACGTTATTTTCCGTAAAACAGGTGGCACGATAACAGGAATGAAGTATCCAGTTCCTGGAGAACCAACTTGCTTTAAGGGAACTGCTAGCCGGACTACAATTACTAACGTTACCGTGCAGTACGTGCCGCTAGGCGAATCAAACGCTCAAGGCAATTTTGTACCAAGGAATCCCCTCAACTTAAGTTCTTACTATAAACTCAAGTTTGACCAAGCACCTAATTTTGCTAAAAAAGGTTTGCAGGGATGCGTCCAAGTATTTGCTAATAAAAAATAAACCTTTTTCGATACTGCTTTTCTGGCAACCGATTTACTACAGTTTGGTTTAATCGGAAAAATGCCAGTCGCGACAACAGCCAGTTTTGTTCCTGCTGGCTGTTGTTGCGCTAGAGTAATTTTGGGTAGAGGCGAAGCAGTTCTGGTAGTATCTTTTTTGCATAAATGCGATCGCCCCCCTGAATTTAGTCTGGATGCACTTGCCCTACTTAAAGAAATTGCTAAAGATGCAAATGGCTTAAAGTAACAGCAGTAGCGCTACAACTGTGGAGCAGATTGATTTGGATCGGGAAGTTCAGGAGATCGCGCGATCGCATCAAATTTGTATCCTTCAAGTTTTAGCTGTTTAACAAATTGAGTGCTATCTAAATTTGACGATCCTGCAATAGTTTCTTCTGACGGTTTTGGAGTTGCAGACCGCTTGATTTGTTTGAGGCGAGATTTTCTTCCCATAACTTTGTCAAAACATCGATAATAATTCCAGTTTAGCGATATTTTCTAAGGCTAGATTGGCATTCGCTAAAATAAGTTGATGCTACCTTTGATAGCGCGATCGCCATCGGCTAAGGGAAAGTGGAAGCGATCGCCGCAGCTACGATGCTCAACTGAGCGTAGATGTTGCAATCTAGAATATAGCAATCCTAGTTGAGTTTTGAGATGCTAGGGTTTGAGATCCCCGACTTCTTAGAGAAGTCGGGGATCTCGCTTTCACGAATCATTTATGATTGCTATAGTCAAAAAGCAAGTTATACGGCAATTGCAACATAATTAATAGTAGTAAATTTTTGTGTCCTTAACTTCGGAATTTATTTATGCTTCTTCAAACCGAGCGTCTGCTGCTGCGCGAATTTACACAAGCCGACTGGTCTGCCGTTTTAGCCTATCAATCTACCCCCGCATACCAACGTTTTTATCCAGATGTGGGGCGCACTGAAGCCGACGCTCGTGCCTTCGTTAATAACTTCCTCCAGTGGCAGCAGGAAAAGCCACGATGGAGGTATCAGTGGGCAGTAGCTCTACAAAAACAGGATAAGCTGATTGGTAACTGCGGCCTCCGCAAAAGTCATGCCGATGCTTGGGAAGCAGAAATTGGGTGTGAATTGGCTCCTGAATATTGGGGACGAAATTATCCATTTGAGATGGGTCGCCTGTTACTGCGCTTTGGATTTACAGAGCTTGGTCTGCATCGCATTTACGCACACTGTATCGCTGATAATAGAGGCGCGGTATCGTTGGCTCAGACGCTTGGAATGACTCAAGAAGGTCGGTTGCGAGAGAATGTCAGCATCCGAGGAAAGTGGCACGATACGCTTGTATACGCAATTTTGCAACAGGAATGGGAAGCCAAGGTTGAATAACAGCGGGCTAATCGTTAAATAGCCATTTTTAAAATTATCATTTTTGATTTAGGAAGTTTTGCCAGTAGCTATGTTTACAATTGCAACCCCAGAATTATAAACCAAAATCATATTAATAAATACCGTTAATCAAGCGCATTTTATTAGCAGAATCTAGTCCTAAGACTTGAGCGCAATGCTTTTACAACCCAACTGGTAAAGTTAGGGTGAATGCAGTCTGTCCAGATAATGTCGGGTCAAGCGTCAAATCGCCACCGTGCGATCGCGCAATTTCCCGCGCTAGGCTCAGTCCTAATCCAATTCCTTCCACTTTGCGCGTCCGGGCTGGATCGCCGCGATGGAAGCGATCAAAAATGCGATCGCGATCGCCAGTTGGAATCTCTTTCGAGCAATTACTGATGGTAATCAATACGGTTGCACCCTGACGACGAGCATTAATCCGAATCCAGCCGTCAGGCAAATTGTATTTAATGGCGTTGCTAATCAAATTTTGCAAGACCTGAACGAGTAAATCGCGATCGCCTTGTACGCGCAAACCCTCGGCAATTTCTGTTTTAACCTCTAGATGGGGTGCCAGCAGTTCGATATCTTCCAACATCTCAATTAACAAGCCAGACAAATCCACCCCAACTCGGTACAGAGCCATTTGTCCGGCATCGGCTAGGGAAAGCAGCAACAGTTTACGCACAATCCCGCTAAGACGACGCACCTCATCGAGCAAATTACTCAAACCCTGTTGCACCTCTGAGCCGGGTTCCGCTTGTTGCAGGGTGCGTTCCAGTTCTCCTTGCAAAATCGCCAGGGGAGTCTTGAGTTCGTGTGCAGCATCGGCGCTAAAGCGAGAAGCTTGCTTAAAACTGTGTTCCAGACGTGACAACATCTGGTTAAAAACTTGAATTAATTCGACAAATTCAACATCTGTCGCACCTATGGGGACTCGTTGTTCCAAACCACTAGCGGTGACATTGCCAATGACTTTAGTTAACCGTCGGATGGAATGCAAACTGCTGCCAGCAATTGCCCATGCGCCACCCGCTACCAGCAGCAGCACCCCTGGAATTGAAATTAGGAAGATGTTGCGGATGACGACCATTTCTTGCGCGATCGCCTTTAAACTTACTGCGATCGCAACTTGAGCAAAGGGTGTTGTGACTGCACCAACCCGCCAAGTTCCGGTTGCTGTGCGCTGGGTGACGAATCGAGGCGCGGGTGGTGGTCGATCGGGCGGGGGTTGCGATCGCTCTGGAAATGGGGCTGTTTGTCGCTGGGAATGAGGTGGTGGAAAGGGCTGTAGTTGGGGGCGCGATGTCCAAAGGTTCTTGGTATCTAGATCGGCAGTCCATTCCTCGGAGCGATACAGGACGTTACCATCTGCATCGATGACCAACATGGCGATCGCTGTATTGGTTCCAAACGTACCAGGGAGAAAGGCTTCATAAGACTGCCAGCGATCGGGCGATCGCGGACGACCTGCCCGCATCAATTGACTTTCCAGTTCTGCATCGAGACGGCTTACCTTCGCCTCATAAATCAGCCACCAAGAGATTAACCCAAACCCGACGATGGCGCTCCCTGCGAGAACGGCAGACAATAGAGCTATTCGGATACGGAAGGAACGCAACTTCACTGTTGAGACTCTGATTGACGAAAGCGATAGCCGACGCCGCGAATGCTTTCAATCCAACCCGCGCCACCGATGGAGTCAATTTTT